>DAOSMQ010000096.1:0-7516 GCA_035372725.1 Promineifilum sp. (SeqCode) | reverse complement strand
GCGGCGGCGAGGTGGCCGCCCCGGTCTTCGCCCGCGTGGCCAACCGCGCCCTGGCGTCGAAGCTGCTACGAGAGGCGGGCATTTCGCCCGAGTCGCTCGATCTGCGTGGGTCAACCAATGAAATGTCGCTGGGCGATCTTTCGCTGCTGGAAGGCAACACACCGATCAATGCGTTCGTAGCCGCCGAGGATTTTGCCGATACTATCGTCCTGATGGAGACCATGGCTGCCGACCAGGGGCGCACGCTGGAAGAACCCCCACCGCCGGCAACTGTGTCGCCAGCGCCGCCGCAGGCGACCGATCTCGCCGCGCCCGCGACCAACGAAGACTCCTTTGAGGGCGCGATGGCCTTTCTGGACGAACTGGCCGCCGCTCAGGAACCGCCAGGATCGACCACTCAGCCGATTGAGCCAGTCGAGATGACAGCCGGCCCGGCGGCCGGCGAACTAGCCCTGGAGCAGGTCGTGGATAGGGCCGACAAAGAATGGGCGCAGCCAGAATGGCTGACCGAGCCGGCGACCGAAACCGCGGCCACCGACGCAGAAGCCCTGGCTCAGGACAGCGTGGAACTGGCCGAGCCGATAGAACTGGCCGAACTGACAGAACCGGCTGAGCCGGCCGAGCAGGAAGCATGGCCCGCGGAGATGGTCGAGCCGGCCGCGGCCACCCAAGCGGAAGCGATGTTGCCCGAAGAAGCCCCCTGGATCGAGCTGGACATCGACAGGCAACCGCTATCACCTGCCGAGGATGAGCCGGCGGGCGAACTGCCTGCGGATATGGCCATGCCGGCGACGATGGCGCGCCGGAACGGCGACGATGGCGCGAGCCTGGAAGAAACGCTGTTGGCTCTGGACGCGCTGGCCCTACCGCCGGGCGCATCGCTGGCCGAGATCGATTCGTCACTGCGCCAGAGCGGTGGCCTATCTGCGCGCCGCGATCTTCCCGCGGCGGTCGAATGGTTGGAGTTGTCCCTGGGTCTCTCCGGGCCGCTGCCGGCGGCGCCGTTGAGCGACGAGGACCTGATCGCCCGCATGCCAGAGGACCCCGACGCGGTACTGGCCTGGCTGGAGCAGATGGCCGAGGAAGACACTGTTGACTCATCGCCGTCGCTGCCGGTTGAGGAAGCAGCGCCCGCGGCGGCCGTCGCGAATTTGGCCCCATCCGCCGGCGTCAACGCCGAACCGGTGCTTGAAGAGCTGTCGGAAGCCGACCTGCTCAACATGCCCGAAGACCCCGACGCGATCATTGCCTGGCTGGAAGGGCTGGCCGGCAACAGCGCGGCCAACCCGCCAGAGCCGTCCGCGTCGCCAGCAGCCATACTGGCAGAGGAACCAGCCACGCCCGAAACAGCCGCCGATCTGGGCGCGCCGGCAGCACTGGAAGCGCCCGTGCTCGAGAGTGGGGCCGAAGAGGCCCGGCCGTGGCCAGATGTGGATACTGAGGCAGGCCTAACAGAGGCAACGCCGGGCGACAAAGCGCCGGCGGAAGCGGCTGTTGAGAGCGCGCCCGCGGAAGGGGTTACCGTCGCCACGCTGCCGGCCGACGCGCGGCCGCGCGTCGCTGCCCGCCCGCGGCGGCGTGGCCGTCGGGCGACGCCGGTCGTTGAGGCAACGGCGGCTGAGGCCGCGCGGGAAGAGACAACCCCGGCAGCGCCAGAAGCGGCCGAGGTCTCAGTAGCCGACGTGACAACCGTGACCGTTGAGGCGGCGACCGGCATCGTTGCCCAGGAGCAGGCCACGGTAGAAGAGAGCGAGGCCGCGGCGGCGCCGAAATCGGAGGAGCCGCCTGCCCCACCTGCCAGGCCGGCCTCCTGGGTAGACCTGCTAAAACCGCTGCGCTAAGGCGCGGCCATGATCATCGGAGTGAACTTTCAATGGAGCAGACTCTTGTTTTGGTGAAGCCCGACGGCGTCCAGCGCGGGTTGATTGGCGAAATCATCACGCGGCTGGAGCGGCGCGGGCTGAAGTTGCTCGGCCTGAAGCTGATGCAAATGACGCGGGAACTGGCCGCGGCCCACTACGCCGCCCATGAAGGCAAGTCGTTCTACAACGGCCTGGTCGATTACATTACCTCTGGGCCGATTGTCGCCATGGTCTGGGAGGGCAAGGACGCCATCGCCATCGTTCGCAAGACGATGGGCGCGACCAAGGCGGGCGAAGCCGAGCCGGGCACGATTCGCGGCGACTTGGCCGTGGAAATTGGGCGCAACCTGGTGCATGGGTCGGACGGCGCGGAGAGCGCCGCCCGCGAGGTGGCCCTCTTCTTTGGCGAGGGCGAACTGGTCAGCTGGGAGCGGGCAACCGATCGCTGGATTCGCGAGTAGGCCGTGGGCAAGGGCGTGCTCGGCGCGGTGGTCGCTGGGCCACCGGCCGAGCGCGCGTGGGTCACTGCATGCGCACAACGACGCGGCCGTTATGCCAGAGCGATTCCAGATCGTAGTAGCTGCGCTTCTGGGGCGAGAACAGGTGGACGACGACGTCGCCAAAATCGACCAGTACCCAACCGTCGGCGGGCGTCCCTTCCACGCCCTTTGGCGACCGGCCGCCCTCTTTCTTGGCGCTCTCCAGCGCCGCCTGGGATAAGGCTCGCAGTTGCGGCTCCGATTCGCCGCTGCAAATCACGAAGAAGTCGGCGAAGATCGCCTGGGCGTGAATATCGAGGACGAGGATATCGACACCCTTCTTGTCCAGGAGGGCATCGACAAGTAATTGAGTCAGTTCCAGACCTTCCAGAAAGCACCTTCCTTGTACGAGATAGATAACCATGTAATTGTAGCCCGAAGACCGGTCAGCGGCTAGGGGCGAGTCACGAGGTCAGGCATGTTTTCTTTTGCCAGCCAATCGACTCTCGACCATACTATCTGGACGGTCGGCGAGCTAACGCACTACGTGCGGCAGATGTTCGATGTGGACTACCGGCTGCGCGACATCGACGTCAGCGGCGAGATTTCCAACTTCACGCGCGCGGCGTCGGGCCATGTCTATTTCACGTTGAAAGACGCCGGCGCGCAGCTGAAGTGCGTCATGTGGCGGTCGACGGCCGAGCGGTTGCGCTTCCGCCCAGCCGAGGGGGATGCTGTCATTGCCCACGGCCGCGTGTCCGTCTACGAGGTCAGCGGCGTTTATCAACTCTACGTGGAACATATGCAGCCCGCCGGCCGGGGCGATCTGGCCGCGGCCTTCGAGCGACTGAAAGACATGCTGGCCGCCGAGGGATTGTTCGATCCGGAGCGCAAGCAGCCCATCCCGCCCTTCCCACGCCGGATCGGCATCGTCACCTCGGCTGACGCCGCGGCTCTGCGCGACATCCTCATTGTCCTGGCCCGCCGTAATCCCCTCGTATCTGTCCTGATCGCCCCGACGCTGGTGCAAGGCGAGCTGGCCGCGGCACAGATCGTCCGCGCGCTACAGCGGCTGGATGAACGCGACGACATCGACGTGATCTTGCTGGCCCGCGGTGGCGGCGCCATCGAAGACCTGTGGGCCTTCAACGACGAGCGCGTCGCCCGCGCCATCTACGCCGCGCGCCACCCAATTATCAGCGGTGTGGGCCACGAGACGGACTTCACCATTGCCGACTTCGTCGCCGACCTGCGCGCGCCGACGCCCTCGGCCGCCGCGGAACTGGCCGTGCCCGATCTGTCCGGCGCCGGCCCCGTGCTGGCCGAGATGCGCGCGACGCTGACGGCAGCCATCGGCAGCGCTCTGGTCGGCCGCCGCCAGGCCCTACGCGCCCGCGCTCAATGGCTGACCCTGCTCAGCCCGCAGCGCATCCTCGATAGCGACCGGCAGCGCGTGGACATGTTGGCCGAGCGTCTGGCGGTCAATGCCGCGCGGGGGCTGGAGCGGCGGCGCGGCTGGCTGGCCGTGGCCGGCAGCAGTCTGGCCGCGTTCAGCCCACAGGCGACGCTGGCCCGCGGCTTCGCCATCGTGCGCGGGCCGGACGGGCAACTCATCCGCTCCGTCATCCAGGCGCAACCGGGCGCGGCCCTCCGCGTGCAGGTCAGCGACGGCGTCTTCGGGGCCACAGTCGACGATTAGCGCTGGCTCCAGAAGGCGGCCTGGCCCTCGGCCAAGAAGGACGGCGGACCACCGGCCGCGGGCACAATGAGGATGACGTCACCCTCCTCCTCGCGCACCGGCAGGACCAGCGAACGACTGTCGGGCGACCAGAGACGATGGCTTAGAGCATACTGGTCGAAGAAGGGCAGGAACTGGGTCAGGAAGACAACTGTCGGTTCAAAGTCGAGCAGGCGCAACCCCTGGCCTGTGGTCACGTCCACCACGGAAAGGGTCAGGAAGCCCGCCGTCTGCTGGGCAGGACTGGCCAGGCGAGCGAGGGTGCGCGTCTTGGCCAGGGCATTAACGCCGTCGTCGTTGAAGCTGTCATTGAGGGTGATGAAGGCAATGGCGTGGCCGTCGGGCGACCAAAAGAAGGCCAGCACCGTCTGGCGGGTCAGCAGGCGCGCTTCCCCAGTGGCCGCGTCCAGCACGCGCAGCGGCCCCCAGAAGGGGTGATTGGCGGCGGTCGCATTGGTGAAGGCCAGTTGCTCGCCGGTGGGACTCCAGCCGAGAGCCAGCGACCGGGACGGCTCAAAACTGCGCCGCTCGCCGGTCTGCGTATCGACAATGACAAGCGCGCTCTGGCCATCGGTTTCCTCGGCAAAGGCCCAGTAGCGGCCGCCGGGAGCGATACCCGGAGCCTGGAACTGGCCCGGCGTGGCCACATTGGCCGCCTGCACTTGCCCCTCGACGTCAATAAGTGACACGTCGCCGCCGCGGTCCGCGCCGGTGTGGATGAGCAGTTGCCGGCCGTCTTCGCTCCAGTCCCAGTAGAAGGGCGCGCCCGTGGCCAACAGCCGGCTTTCGCTCGCGCCGGCACTGTCGATGACCATTAGCCCCATGCCGCTGCGCGACTGATTGGCCAGGAAGGCCAGCGTGGCGCTGTCGGGCGACCAGAAGAGATAGATGGGCGTCTCGTTGGCGCTGAAGTAAACCTGGCTGGCAGAAACGTCCGACCCGCCGGGAGTGTCCGGCAGCACGTAGACGCCGCCGCCTGTGAGCCGGCTGCCAATCACGGCCAGATGGCGACCGTCGGGTGACCAGGCCGGGAACTGGAAGAGAACGCTATCCTCCTCGCGCGTCAGGACGCGGCGGTCGCCGCCCGTAGGCGAGAGCGTCTCAACCTGGCCTTCGGGGTTAACGATGACGATACGGTTGATGGCCGTGCCATCAATGGGCGCGGCCGTCGGCTGGGCGGCGATCGGCTGTGGCGTCGGCAGGGCGGCCACGAGCGTAGCCGGTGCAAGCGTGGACGCAACCAGAGGCGTAGGGGGGGCCGAGGTCTGCTCTCGCCGCACGAGCACGAACCAGGCCAGCAGGGATGAGCCAATGAGACTGACGATAAGCAGCATCGTCACGCCCAGGAAGATACAGCCGCGCCGGCCGCCCTCCCCTTCTGGCAGATCGGTAAGGTCATTTCGGAGAGGCGGGGTATCGGGGTGATCGTCGTCGTACATGGCCGAATTGTAACATCTCGTGCCGTCGTTACCGGTTCGGTTTCAGCAAGTCTTCACCGATCATGGTAGAATCGACGGCATGGCTACCCAACAAACCGATGTCAGCCAGAATGCCCTGTCCGGCTTCATCCGCGCCGCGGGCGTCATCCTGGCCATCTCTTACCCAGTTCTAGCCCTTTCCACCGGCGCGCGGGCGCTCTACCAACTCCTTCTGAAGGAGGGCGTGACCAATTTCCTGCCGCCGGCGCTCAGCGGCGTGGCCGCCTTGTGCTATCTCCTGGCCACCGTCGGCTTCATTGTCCGCCGGAAGTGGGCGTGGCGGTTGTCAGTCAGTATGTTGGTCTTTGAACTGGCCATGGTTCTGCTGGTGGGCACGCTCAGCTATATCATGCCCGACACCATCGGTCGCACCGTCTGGGCGCATTTTGGGGCCGACTACGGCTTCTTCCCGCTCATCCAGCCCATCCTCGGTCTGGCGTGGCTGTTCCACCGCGAGACGCGCGCCGCCTACGAACTGGGCATCCGCAATTAAGCTTCACCCAGCCCACAACGGCGACAGCTATGGGCGGCGCAACGCCGTCCTCTTACTCGCTCAGGTTATGCTCGGCCTGGATGAAACGGCGCGTGCGCGTCTTGGCCCGCAGGAGCAGCGAGTGGGTTTCGGCGTGGCTGCCGCGGTAGGCGATGCCGGGCAGCAGCGACGTGTCGGTGATGCCCGTGGCGGCGAAGAGCACGTCGTCGCTGGCCACCAACTCCTCGGCCGTCAGCACGCGGTGGTTGCCCAACCCGGCCTGATCGACCGCGGCGCGCTCCTCGGCTGACTGCGGCGCGACCTGGGCCAGCATGGCCCCGTGTAGCGCTCGCACGGCACAGGCCGCCAAGCCGCCCTGGGCCGCGCCGCCAACGCCCATGAGCACATCGACGCGACTGCCCGGCGTGGCCGCTACCAGCGCGCCCTCGGCGTCGCCTTCCTCGCGCAGCAGAACGCGCGCGCCTGTGGCTCGTATCTCCTCGATGAGGTCGTGGTGGCGAGCGCGTTGCAGGACGACGACCACCAGGTCGCGGACGGCTTTCTTCTTCGTCCGGGCGATGAGCGCCAGCGTCCAGGCGGCCGGGGCGTTGAGACATTCGGGCACCAGAACAGCGGCGGCGTCGCGGTCGACGACGATCTTCTCCAGGTACTCGGCCGGAGCAATGGAACGGATGCTGTGACGCGGGGCCATGGCCACCACGGAGATGGCCCCCGGCTTGCCCTCCACCAGCAGGCGCGTGCCGTCGATCGGATCAACGGCCAAGTCGTAGGGCATGAGGCCCGCGCCGAAGGTGGCTCCCTCGGCCAGCGGGGCCGCGCCGTCGATGAGGCGATCTTCGCCAATGGCCACGTGGCCATCGATCTGCAGCGCGGCCAGCATGTTGAACATGGCGTCCGTGGCCGCGGCGTGCGCGGCGGCGAAGTTGCCGGAGCCGATCCAGCGGCCAGCGGCCAGGGCGGCGGCTTCCGTCACCCGCACCAGGTCCAGGCCGGAGTTGCGCGAAGTCAGGAAAGTATCCATTTCAGGTAAACTCCACAGCGGTCAATAACCCGGCCGCTTCCCAGGCCTGCATCCCACCCTCCAGCAGCGTCAGGTCGTTGAAGCCCAGGTCGCGCAGGACGGCCGCGGCGCGGCGGCTACGGCGGCCAGTCTGGCAGACAAGCACCACTGACCGGCCGGCCGGCAGCGCCACCCCACCGGCCAACAGCGTCGATAGGGGCGTCGATTGCGCCTCGGCGATGTGGGAGCGCCGGAATTCGCGCGACTCGCGCACGTCGAGCACGATTGGCTGGCCGCCGGCCGGCGTCGTGCGCAACGTCTGCCACAGATCGCGCGGAGCAATGGCGGGCGGAGGCGGCATAAGGGGGTGATCGAGCCGCGGCGCGGCGATCAGATCGAAGCGCTTGGGCAAGTTCTGGCACTCACGGAAAACGCGCACGGGGCACTCGTAGATGCACACAGCCGG
>DAOSMQ010000095.1:0-7565 GCA_035372725.1 Promineifilum sp. (SeqCode) | reverse complement strand
AGAGGTGGGAGCTATAGCGCTCGCGGTTGGCCGCCAGTTGTGTCTGCCGCCAGGCCAGCAGCCGGCCGACGGGCGTCTCCGGGCCGCGCGGTTCGCCCCGCGTGGCCGCCAGCGCCTCACCCACGGCGATGAGCACGTCCCGGCGCAACACCGTCTCTTTGGCCAGCAGCCGGCGACGGACGGCGGCCACGGCTTCGGCCTGTGGCGATTGGGTTTCGACCGCTTCCATCAGCCGCGCCGCTTCCTGCCGCTCGTCGTAGATCGGCCGCGTGAACGCCTGCCAGGCCTTCATGCGGAGGTTCTCCACCAGCTTCTCGGCGTTGCGCTCGATGTTGTCCAGTTCGCCCGCGGGGGCGAGGCGCTGCTCCAGAATCCACGCGCGCATCTTGCGCAGGCAGTCGTACTCCTGCTCCCAGGCCAGCCGCTCCGGCGACTTGTAGCGCTCGTGGCTGCCGCTGGTCGAGTGGCCCTGCGGCTGGGTCATCTCGATGACGTGGATGAGGACGGGCACGTGCTCCTGGCGGGCCAACTCGGCGGCGCGGGCGTAGGTCTCGATCAGGGCCAGGTAATCCCAGCCCTTGACGGTGAAAATCTCGAAGCCCGGCTCGCCCTCGGCTTCGCGGCGGAAGCCAGACAGCACTTCGGACAGGTTGCCCTTGGTGATCTGGTAAACGTTGGGCACGGAGATGCCATACTCGTCGTCCCAGATGGAGATGACCACCGGCAGACGCAGCACGCCGATGGCGTTGACCGTCTCCCAGAAGTGGCCCTCGGCCGTGGAGGCGTTGCCAATGGTGCCGAAGGCGACCTCGTTGCCGTTGCGCGAGAAGCCGGTCATGGCCTTGAGGTCGTCCAATTCGCGGTAGAGGCGCGAGGCATAGCCCAGCCCGACCAGGCGCGGCATCTGCGAAGCGGTCGGGGAGAGGTCGGCGGCGGAGTTGAATTGCTGCGTCTGATCGAGCCAACGGCCGTCCTCGTCCAGCAGGCGGGTGGCGAAGTGGCTGTTCATCTGCCGGCCGGCGGAGTTGGGTTCGGCCAGGACGTCGGGGTGGGCGTAGAGTTGGGCGAAGAACTGCTGGATGGTCGTCGCGCCCAGGGCGAAGATAAACGTCTGATCGCGGTAGTAACCGGTGCGGAAGTCGCCCGGCCGGACGGCCTTGGCCATGGCGATCTGGGCCAGCTCCTTGCCGTCGCCGAAGATACCGAACTTGGCCTTGCCGCTGAGGACCTCGCGCCGGCCGACGAGGCTGGCCTGCCGGCTCTGGACGGCAAGGCTGTAGTCGCGCAGCACCTCGGCCGCGCTAATGGCCAGCTGCTGCTCTGGCTCCTGTCGTTCCGTCTTTTTCGCTTGTGTTTCCAGCATTGCTTGCCCTTCGCGCACGGTTATGTTCTCCGCGCCCGCCGGGCCGTACCACTCACAAAAGCGACGCAGAATGGTCTGCGTCGCGGGCGGCGATGATAGCGTGGCCGGTCGTTTGGCGCGGCACTCGGTTCAGATTGGCGCGGGCCGTCGTTCGGCCCCGCGGTGGCGGTGGGTACGCCATCCGCCAGCATCATAGCACAAAACGGCCAAAGGCGTAGCGCCAGAGCAACCCTTTAGGCGCAGCCTAATCCAATGCTTTGACAGTCAGCCCATCGAAGCGCACCACGACCGGCGCGCCGCCCAACGTCTGCACCAGTACGCCGACGTCGCCGGAAGCGAGCGTGTTGTCGGTTACGCGGCCGACCTCCTGCCCGTTGACGTAAAAGATCATGTTGCCCGCCTCGGCGCGGACGGTCAGGCGGTTGGTGACGTTCAACCCCTGCTGGACGGCGGCCGACTCAAACCAGTGGTCGCCGACGAGCGTAGCCGCCTCCGCCCCGTCCTGATAGCGGCCGAGCCAGACGTAGCCGTCGCCGGAGACCTTGAAGAGGTAGAAGTTGCCTGCTTCGGCGTTGGCGCGGAAGAGCAGGCCGTAGCCATTGTCGAGCGGGCCGCTAACCTGGGTGGCTTCCAGTTCATAGATGCCGTCGCCGAAGTTCTGGCCGGCGGCGGCCCAGCGGCTGATGTCGTTTTGCAGCACCTCGAAGACGTAAGCGCCGTCGCTGACGTTGCCACGCGAATAGGCGTCCTCGCCCGTGCTCCATGAGCCGGCTTCGTTGAAGGTCTCTTCCCAGGGCAGGTTGCTGCCGCCGCCGCGGCACCCGGCCACTAACAGCAAGATGAGCAACGCCAGAAGCCAGGCGCGCCGGGAGTGAAGTTGTGCTGTCTGAACGATCATAAAGTCCTCTGAAGGCTTGGCGATTGCCGCGCAAGTGGTTATACTACTGTCTAGACGTGGGCGCGTAGCTCAGTTGGTTAGAGCGCACGGTTCACATCCGTGAGGTCGCGGGTTCGAGTCCCTCCGCGCCCACCTTCGTCTGTCCTCTTCTTATCCCCTGTTCCCTAAGGTACATCCGTCTGCCCGCGCCGGGGCACGCCGACCACCCGTGTGACTGGCATGACAAACAGAATGCCGGTGTTGGGCAAGCTCATATCGCCCAGAATGGCTTGCGTCGCCTCGATGATGCCGTTGACCATCTCCTCGCCGTCCACGACAGACATGAACGTGCGGTGGCGTTCCTCCTTGGCGTGGAGCAGGGCGTGAAGGCTGGGCAGGAGGGGCATATCGTCGCGCAGGCTGGCGCGCTGGCGGATGCGGCCCAGGCCGGTGCTGTCTAGAATGGTGATGCCGGTCACGCCGGCGTTCTCCCAGCCCTCTAGCAGGGCGCTCTCATGCTCCAGGTTGTCCAGGACGAGAAAGACGGTGTAATACATAGATACTTCCTTTTGCCGCTAGGAATTGGCAGCCGTTTCGACACCGGCGGACGTGGACACGTCGTCGCGATAGAGCAGCCGCAACAGCGGCGGCGTGACCAGTGTGGCGACGATGACCATAAAGACGATGCCGGAGAAGGTTGACGGGTGGATCAGCTCGGCGCGCAGGGCGACCGAGGCGACGATCAGGCCGACTTCGCCGCGGGAGATCATGCCCACGCCCAGGCGCAGGCTGTCGCGCCGGTTGAAGCCGCCGGCCAGCGCGCCCAGGCCGCTGCCGAAGACCTTGGTGAGGATGGCGACAATGGTAAGGGCGATGGCCAGGTACCAGCCTGTGCCACTGATGGCCCGCAGGTTGGCTTGCAGGCCGATGTTGACCAAAAAGATGGGCACGAAGAGGCTGTAGGCCATGGCCGCCAGACTCGTCTCGATGTGGTGGACGTAGTCCGTGCGCGCGAAGAACAGGCCGGCCATGAACGCGCCGGTGATGGCCGCCATGCCGCCCAATGCCTCCGACGCCCAGGCGAACAGCAGGCAGATAACCAGCGCCGCCGTCGGCACGGCCTGGCTGATCGGCAGTTCCTCGACGAGCGTCATGAGCCGGGGCACCACAAACAGCCCCACGACCGAGGCGCCGGCCAGAAAGAGCACCATCCGCAGCAGGACCATCAGGATGCCACCCGCACCCCCCTCGGAGCCGAAAACGACCGACGCGCCCGACAGTAACAGGACGACGAGGATGTCATCAAAGACGGCTGCGCCCAGCAGCCCCAGGCCGACCTTACTGCGCAACACGCCCAGTTCTATCAGCGTCTGCGCGGAGATGCTGACGCTGGTGGCCGAGAGGGCCAGGCCGATGAAGACGGCCTCAACGTTGTCCAGGCCAAACAGGCGGGCCGTGGCGTAGCCGCCCGCCAGCGGCACGACGACGCCCAGCATGCCCGCCAGCCCGGCCACACGCCCGGAGCGCAACAGATCGCCCAGTTCCAGTTCCAGCCCAGCCAAAAACATCAGCAGGATGACGCCGATCTCGGCGAAGAGGGTCAGCGAGGCCGATAGATGGCTGTCGCCGGCGAAGAGCGGCCACGCGCCGAGCATGTTGAGCACCGTCGGGCCGAGGAGGATGCCGACGAGCAGTTCGCCCAGCACCGACGGCTGGCCGAAGCGGATGCTGAGGTAGCCACCCACCTTGGCAGCGACGATGACGATGACTACGCTGGCCAGGAAGTTGAGGAGTTCGCTATTCATGCGCCGCCTCCAGCACCTCCAGGGTTACGCTCTGGCCGCGCCGCGCCAGACGCACACGGTCGCCGCCGCGCACGCCGTGGAGTACGTCAGCGTCGAAACCGTAGGCGTAGGGCAGCCCTTCCAGCGAGCAGGCGGGCACAGTCTGCTGGTCGATCTCGCTGTTGACGACGGCCAGTGGGCCGACGCCGCGGTAGTGCAATTCCAGCAAGACATAGGGGGCCACGCTGGAGCCGGTGCCGCGCGGGAAGATGGCTACCTTGCCGGCTAGGCTCTGGCCGTTGGCCGGGTGGCCTTCTTCCTCGATGACGCCGGTCAGGCGATTGACATATCCCAGGAAAGTGATCGGCGTGTCGGTGACCAGCGCCTCGCCCTCGACGGTGAAATCGCCTTGCGAGGGCAGGCCACGGCCGCGACTGTGGAACGGCGCGCTGTCAGCCTCGGTCGGCGCGGTCGGCGGCGAGGGCGCTGGGGCGCGCGTCGCCGGCGCGCTCGACCCGGTCGCTATGCCCGCGGCCGGCGGCGCGTCGTCTCGCTGCAACTCGCCTGCGACCCGCAACTCGCCCGCGGCCACGGCAATACAGTCGGCCAGCCGCATAACCGCCGTCGGCACGCCGTTCAGGCCAGACTTGATGTAGTGCTCGGCCTTCATGGAATTGGTCAGGATGGCATGAACCCAGGACTGATCGTAGGGGATGACCTCCGGGCAGGTGTTCTCCAGCAGCAGTGCGCCACTGCCGCGGATGGCCGCGGCGATGCCGTTGCGCTCGGTGACGGCTTTGGCCGCGGCCGAGGTGAAGACCCACAGCGGCGGGTTGCCGGCTGCGGTTGGCTCAGACGCCACGCGCCGTCCCGCCAGCAGCCGGGCAATGGCCGCCAGTTCGCCCAGCGACGCTTGCGGGCAGCCGAGGACAACCAGCGAGACCGGGCCGCGCGGGCGCAGTTCCTCGTAGCGCCGGGCCAGTTCGGCCGGGCCGAAGGTGAGGTGATCCTGATAGTCGCCCGCGGGCGTGTCTTCGACGTAGAGCAGCGGGCAGCCGTAGTTGGCCGCCGCCGCGCTGAGGGCCTTGCGCTGCTCATGGGTCAAAACCGCCGGCAGGCCGCTGATAGCCGGGATGGGGCCGTAGGGCATGCGCCAGCCGGGGCGGCGCTGCTTGCCGATCCAGTCGCCCAGGATGGAGTAATCGGTGGGGTCGTCCAGCGGCGCGGTGACGGTGACAGCCAGGTTAGGCCGGCGGGCGGCTTCGTCCAACAGGCCATAGTCGGGCGCGTAGCCGGTCAGGGCGCTGGCCAGCGCCGACAGACCCGACTCGCGGTTGGTGCGTAGGCCGCCGTAGGAGTTCGCGTAGCAGATAGCATTCGACTCTGCCCAGGCGACGACAGCCCCGGGCCGGCTCGGGGGGATGCCTTCCCACTCATAGGGCACGCACGACTGGATGGTGTGGACGCCCAACCGGGCATAGGAAGCGATGATCTCGCGGTGGTGCTCCAGGAAGTTGGGTTCGGCGATGCGCATGGCCGGGAACTGGGCTTCGTCGCAACCGGCCGAGTTGAGCGTGGTCGGCACGGCCACGCCCGGCCCGGCCTCAGCCGCCAACCGGGCCAGGAACTGCCGCAGCCCCAGGCCACCGGTCAACGGCGACACGCCCGACAAGTGGGCACTCTCAATGGCCACCAGGCGCTCGGCCTCTGTCATGTAGGCCAGGTCGAGCAGCAGGCGCATACCCATCTGCCGCGCCCGGCCGCGTTCGCCGGCCAGCATGGCCTGTTGTTCGTCGTTTAGTTCGATCTTGCTCACGCGTACTCTTCTATCCTCCTCATCGCCCCGGCGCGTGCTCGCTCAGGCGTCTTCCAACGACGGAGAGACGATATCGACGGCCACGCCGATGGTGTCGCGCAGATGATCGGCCAGCGATTTGGCCGCGGCCGGCCGGCCGCCGGCGTGCCGGGAAGCACCCATAAACAGCACCCGAGCGCCATGCTCGACCACCACGCCGGCGATCTCTTGGCCCACCGCTCCTTCACGAATGGCCCAGGTTGCGTCGCGCAGTCCGGCGGCGTGGGCGCGGGCGACGGCGATGCGAAGCAAAGTCCGGCCCATCCAGTATAGCTCAGCGCGCGCGGACGGCCTTATGCTCTCGTCACTGGCCTCCACAAGGCGCTGGTCGACGACGTACAGGAAGAGCAGCCTGTCATTCTGGGAGAGCGCGGCGCGGATGGCCGCGTTCTGCACCGCGCGACTGCCCTCGCCCGCGCGGATGGCGCAGATGATGTCAGCCATCTTCGCCCTCGGCCGGGCCATGCCCGCTGAGGCTGCCGCGGTCGTCGGCCAGAAGCTGATCCAGCGCCGCCAGCCGGGCATCCATTTCAATGAGCAGTTCCTCTTGCACTTTCGCCGAAATAAAGGCGCGAGCGGCGGCGGCGCTGATGGCGTTGCGCTCCGCCTTCACGACATCGGCCCGCGTCTGCAAGTACATCGAGCGCTCCAGTTCCGGGTGCATCTCCAGATGGTCGCGCAGCGCGGCGCGGGCGTCGTCGATCTCCTCATCATAGACGCTATTCATCGCTTGCCACAGGTCATGGTAAAGGAATCCCTCGGCGTGCAGCCGGTTCAACTCGCGCCGGCCGGCCTGACGCGCGTAGACGACGGCCAGGCGACGCTGGTTCTCGATGGCCGCCGGCTGCTTTTGCACCAGCCCCAGCCGATTGATGACGGCCTCGATGGTCGTGCCTTGCACCAGGATGGTGAAGAGCACCACGCCAAAGGCCATGACCTGTATCTCGGTGGCGATGGTTTGGCCGAACAGGTTGCCGCCAATGGTCAGCGCCAGGGCCAGACTGATGGCCCCGCGCAGGCCGCCCCAGAACATGACGTGCCGGTAGCCCTGGGAGACATCCAGCCGTTCAGGCGTCAGCCGGTTGTGAAGGGCCGTTAGCAGGTAGATGCTGATCGCCCGACTGAACAGAACGGCCAGCACAGCCACGCCGATGGGCACGGCGAACTGCACCAATTGCCCGAGCTGAATCCGAATGCCAATCAGCAAAAAAACCAGGGAGTTGGCCACGAAGGCCATGAACTCCCAGAAATTGTCCAGCGTCAGCCGCGTTGTGGGCGAGGTGCGGTCCATGCCGACGTTGCCGACCACCAGCCCGGCGGCGACGACGGCCAGCAGGCCGCTGGCGTGCAGCTGCTCGGCGGCCACGTAGGCGCCAAACGCCAGGGCGACAGTCGTAGCCGTCTCGATGAGATGGTCGTCGATGCTGCGCAGAACGAGATAGGCCACAGCGAAACCTAGCAGCAGACCCACGCCCAGCCCAACCAGAGAGACGCGCAGGAATTCGCCGACGGCCCCCAGAAAGTTGAAGGAGACTGCGGCATTACTGACCAGCATGGTCGCCGCCGCGGCAATGGCCAGATTGAAGATCACGACGGCCACACCATCATTAAAAAGGCTCTCGCCCTCCAGCAGGATGCTCAACCGCCGGCTAACCCCGAGTTGCTTGAAGAAGGCAACCACGGCAA
>DAOSMQ010000094.1:0-7571 GCA_035372725.1 Promineifilum sp. (SeqCode) | reverse complement strand
CCTGGGTGACTTCCTGGAAGCCCTCCACGCTGGCCAGCACGCGCGGCAGCCGGGCGAAGAGATAGGGCCGCACGGTGAAGGCATCGAAGCTCAACCCGCGGGCCGCGGCCACCTGCCCGGCGATGCGCGTCTCGACCGAATCGACGCCGTAGCCGTAGGAGTAGGCCCACAGGCGCTCGACGACAGGGCTGCCGGGCCGCACCGCGGCCACCGTTGAGCGCGAATCCAGACCGCCGGAGATGGGCAGGGCGACGTGGCCATCGGCCAGCAGGTCGTCCATGACCGCCTGGAAGCGCTCGGCGAAGGCGTCAACCGTGGCGTCGTAGGCCCGGCCGTGGTCGGGTTCGTAATGCCACTGCCAGTAGCGCTCGGCCGAAAGGAGGCGGACGCGGGCGTCAAAGCGGTAGTGGGTGGCCGGCCGCAGGATGCGTACATCGGCCAGAAAGGTGCGGTCGGCGGGGCAGAAGCCATAGGCGCAGAAGCCGGTCAGCGCCTCCCAATCCAGATCGGGCCGCGCGGCGGCGGCGACGGCGCGGAAACAAGTGCCCAGCGCCGCCCGGCGGCCGTCATGGGCATAGTAGGCGTGGAAGGTGGCCAGGCGATTCGTCCAGGCGTGCCACTCGCCGGCGCGGGCGTCGTGGGCCAGCAGCAAGAAGTGGCCGTTCAGCGCGTTGGGCGACAGCCGGCCGTCGAGCACCGCCAGCACGTCGGCCGGCGTGCGCGCCGCGCCGTACAACTCGCCCAGCAGCCAGGCCGTCCAGTCGCCCGCGGCCAGGCGCATGACCGGCGCGCCGCGCCAGTCGGCCGCGGGCGGTGCTTCCCAGACCCGGCTTGCCGCGGCGGCCGCGCCGGCAGCGGCCCAGGGCGCGGCCGGGCGGCGCGGCGGCGGGGCGTCGACGCCGAAGCTCACCAGCACATCGCCCAGATAGCCGGGAGCACCCGTCAGAGACGCGACCAGCGCAGGGTTAGATGTGGAGGTTGCTGTTGTCTGTTGCATCGCAAGACTCCATCACGGCTAGGGTGTGGGGTTGGCAACCGGCACGGCCAGCGCGGCCGTCGCGGTAGGGTTGTCCGGCTCCAGCGCCAGCACCTGCAAGTAGAGCGCGTGGGCCCGGGCAACCTCCCCCGACTGCGCGAAGAATGTGGCCGCACCCAGGAGCAGGCCGACATCGCCCGGCTGTAGGGCCAGCGCCTTATCGTAGGCCATGGCCGCCTCGTGCGAGTCGCCGGCCGCGGCGGCCGCGGCCGCCAGGCTCAGCCAGTGACCAACATCCGTCGGCTGGAGGCTGGTCGCCTCCTCCAGATAGATGGTCGCCTGCTTGGCCAGGCCACGCTGCATGGCCACCTCGCCCCGCGCGGCCCAGGCGTAGGCATCATCAGGCCGCTGCTGCAAGAGACGCGCGTACCACTCCTCAGCCGTGACCAGATCATTGGTCGCGCGGGCCGTGTCGGCCAGAGCCAAATGAAGCTCCCGTTGGTAGGGATAGATCTCCAGCCCCTGCTCTAAAGTCTTGCGCGCGTCGTCAATCCGCTCCAGAGCCAGGTAGGACAGGCCCAGTTGATAGAAGGTATCGGCCAGTGGGTGGGCCTGTGTGGCCAGCACGTGCTCATAGGCCTCGACTGCCTCGCCATAGCGCTCGATGTTGAAAGCGGCGCGACCGAGCCGCTCCCAAGCCGACAATAGCTCGGGATCGGCTGTGCGCGCCATGTCGAAGTAGGCGATGGCCATCTCGGGAGCGTGCCTCTCGTCGGCGGCAATGCCCTGCGCGAGCCAGAAGTAAGCGGTGGCCACAGCGCCGCGGCAATAGTTCCTGGCCTCGGCGATGCGCCCCTGGCCCATCAGCAGACGACAGATCTCGAAGCGCGTCAGCATGGCGGGATCGGCCGTCGTCGCGCCCAGCAGCAGCCAGTGTAGCCCCTCGCCAGGCCGATCGCCCTGTAGCGCGACATAGGCCAATGCCCGGGCCTGCACGCCGCTGGTAGGCTCCAGGCCATCTGTCTCCGGTTTGGCGTCTTGCGTCGCGCGCATGGCCGCCAGCAGATATGGCCTGTTGGCCAAATTGCGTTTCACGGCGGCTTGCAGCGGGCCGCGAAACGGCACCAGGACGACCAACAAGAGAACCACTGGCAGCAGCCGCGGCAGCCACGCGCCCAGACGGCGCGCGCGCGGCCGGGCCTGCGCGGCGTCCTGGGTCTTGTCCGGCGTGGTCATTTCGGCTGTCTTCATCATTCCTCCGATCAGACGGCTAGAGGCCCGTTGTGTCGAACGTTGCCAGTGCGTCCGGCAACGGCCGGCCGTCCGGGCACAGCAACACGTGACAGCGCCCCCGCCCGGCCAGCTCGGCCGGATCGTTGACAACCGTCTTGGTGCGCAGGTAGATCATGTGGTAGCCCATCTCGGCCAGTTGCGGCAGGAGCCTGGCCGCCGTGCCCGGCACAGTCATGTCGCCCCAGGAATGCAGTTCGACGAAGATGAGCGGCCGGACGGCACGCATGGTCGTCGCCAACCCTGCCAGGACGGCCAACTCCGCGCCTTCTACGTCGATCTTGATGAACTCCGGCAGCAGGGCTGTCCGCGCCACAAAGTCATCCAGCGCCAGCGTCGCCTTGCGCAGCGCGCGGTGGTGGGCCAGATAGCCGGGGATGACCGACGCGCTGCCCGAGGCCGCGTCGCCGAAGAAATCGAGCGCGTAGCCAGAGCGGTCGGACACAAGGGCATTGACGACCTGCACCCGAGCGGACAGTCCATTGAGCGCGGCGTTGTCGCGGATGAGATAGCAACCCTTCTCCGAGGCCTCAAAGGCGACCAGGCGGCCGTCGGCAGCCATTGTCTCGGCCATGACCAGCATCGTCAGGCCGACGTTCGCGCCGACATCGAAGATGCACTGCTTGCCCCGCGCCAGCGTCTGCAACAGGGCATAGTCCCGTTCGCCGGTGTGGTTTGGCCGGGCTTCGCTGCGCAGCCGGTAGCGGCCGTTGAGCAGGGTTGCCTCGGCCGTCGGCCGCAGGGCGTGATAGACGGTCGCGGCAACGCCGTTGCGTTGCGTCTCCCCATTCCTGTTGGACTTGATACCGATCATACTTCGCCTCCATTACAACACAGACGGAACAGTCGTGGTCGCCACCGTGCTGGATATTGTGGTGGCCACGGCCGGACGGACTACGGAAGAATCGACCGGGCGGAAATGCCGGTCGTGCCACAGCGCCAGACTGAGCAGCGTCCACAGACCGCGGCTCAGGTCATCCTGGCCGCTGACGTGGTTTTCCAGCATGTCCACCAGGGCCGGCCGATGGATGGCCAGCCCCAGCAGTTCGCGGCGGCCGGCGAAAGCGTCCCTGAAGACCTCGCCCAGCGGCCCGCGCAGCCAGGCGGCCATCGGAATCTGGAAGCCGCGCTTGGCCGTCGTCTGCGCCGGCAGGTGGCGGGCCAGCGCGTGGCGCAGCGGCAGTTTGCCCAGGCCCGTACCCAGGTCGAGGCACGACTGCCAGTCCACCCGACAGGCCACGTCGATCACCTCGCGGTCGAGCAGCGGCACGCGCACCTCCAGCGAGTTAGCCATGCTGGCCCGGTCAACCTTCAGCAAGACCATCGACAGGTGGCCGACGAACTCGTTCCAGCGCAGCCATTGCGCCGTCGCGTCCGGCTCCCAGCCGTCATAGGCGAACAGGTCGAAGTCGTCTGGCCAGGCGGGCGCATTCTCGAAGATGGCCGACAGCCACGGCGCGGGCAGGCGGGTGTGCTTCTGGCGATACCAATCGCCGATATCGCGGGCGCGCAGGTTCTTGTGGGCCTGGCCGGCGTTCAGGACGCGCCTGGCCCCCCAGCGGGCGCTGCGCCGCCAATACCCTTCCCGGAAGTCGGGCGCGCTGCGCAAGACGCTGCCAAAGCGTTCGGCATAGCCCCAGAACAGTTCGTCGCCGCCGTCGCCAGAGAGCATGACGGTCATATCGCGCCGGGCCAGGTTCGAGACCAGCAAGGTCGGGAAGATGGAGTGGTCGGCGAACGGCTCGCCGCACGCCTCGACCACCGTGCCAAGCCAGTCGAGAGCGCGGTCGGGCGTGAACGGCTCCACGACGTGGTTGGCGACGCCCAACTGCCGGGCATAGGCCGCCGCGTCGGCTGACTCGTCGGCCGGGTCGCCAGACGCGCCGATGGTGTAGGCGCGCACCGGCCGGCCGGTGGCGCGCATATTGGCTACCACCAGCGGCGAGTCGATGCCGCCGGACAGGAACGCGCCCAGGGGCACGTCGCTGACCATCTGCCGGCGCACGGCATCGGCTACGGCGGCGTTGACGGCCTCGTCGGCCGCCGCGCCGCGCAACTCCGGCTTCTGGTAGACCGGGAAGCGGTAATACGTGCCGCGCTCGACGCGGCCATCGCCGTCGAGCCGCAGCCACGCCCCCGGCGGCAGCATGAACGTGCCTTCCATCAGCGCGCGCGGCGCGGGGATGTAGCCCAGGCGCAGGTAGAGGCCCAGCGCATCGGCCGAGACCGGCCGCCCGGCAGCCCAGGGGTGGCGCATGATCTGGTCGTACTGTGAGGCAAAGAAGATGCCCGCGTCGCTCTGCAAGTAGTAGAGCGGCTTGATGCCGGCGTGGTCGCGGGCCAGCAGCAAACTGCGCTCCTGGCGGTCGTACAAGCCCAGGGCGAACATGCCGTTCAGCCGGTCAAGCGCGGCCGTGCCCCAGTGGGCCAACGCCTGCAAGACCACCTCGGCGTCGCCCGTGGAGCGGAAGCCAGCGCCCAGCCGCTCCAGCTCGGCGCGCAGGGCGGCGAAGTTGTAGACCTCACCGTTGAAGACCATCGCGTAGCGGCCATCGGGCGTCAGCATGGGCTGGTGGCCGGCCGGCGACAGGTCGAGGATGGCCAGACGGCGGAAGGCCAGCCAGGCGTGCGCGCCGTCGCGCCAGTGGCCGGCGTCGTCGGGGCCGCGCCGGGCCATGAGGGCGCTCAGGTGAGCAATCGTCGCCTCGTCACGGGCGGGCCGGTCACCAAGCTGGAGTTCGCCGCAGATGCCGCACATCGTCGTTGTGTCTCCCTTGTCGCCGCTAGGCGGCTGATTTCCCGGCCGGTTTGTGGGCCACCAGGAGCAGCATGTGGCCGTCGCGGCCGCCGCCCAGCCGCCGCACCCAATTGCGCCACGCCGCGCTGCCGCCCCGGTCGTAGAGCCAGCGGTATGGCCCAACTTCCTCCAGTAGCAGACGGTGGATGTAGAGGGGGCGGCTGTACTCGACTTCGAAGCCGGCGGCGCGCACCAGCGCCCCGAATTCCGCCGCGCGGAACCCATATTGGAAGAAGGGTTTGGAGGGCGCGGTCTGGTAGCGGCCCAGCCGCCCCCGCAGCCGGCGCAAGCGGCCCAGATGGGGCACAGTGATGATCAACTTGCCGCCCGGCCGCAAGATGCGCAACGCTTCGTCCAGAAACGGCTGCGGCCCGGCCTCGCGGTGCTCCACGACGCCGAAGGACAGGTACGACGCATAGGTGTTGTCGGGGCAGTCGAGCGCCAGCGCGTCGCCATAGGCGACGGGCAGGCCGGGGTAGACCCGGTTGACCAGGGTCACCAACTCGCGCGAGTACTCGATGCCCTCGACAGCCAGCCCGGCCCGCCGCAACGCGGCGACCCAGTAACCCGCGCCGCAACCCGCCTCCAGATGGCGGCCGTCGCGCGGCATCTCCGCCAGCAGCGGGCCGCCCAACTCGTCGGCGGCCAGGTCGAGCGCTTCGGCCTGGCGGTAGTAGGCTGCATTGACCTTCGATTCCCAGTAGTCGGCCCAAAAAGTCTCGTCGGCCTCTTCGGCGTGCCAGCGCATGCGGCCGTTGGCCACCTGCCGCTCGTGGGCCAGCCAGTAGAACTTAGCCATGACTCTGCTCGCTCCCAATCGGCTCGCGCGCCTCGCTGGCGCGGCGAACCGTCCAATCGCCCAGCGGGGCGACAACGCCGGGAAAATCGACGTCGGTCTGCCGGCCGCCGCCCAGGTTCAGGCGCAGCCGGATGTCGCCCCGGCTCAGCCAGCGCAGCCGGTGCAGGCCAACGGTGACCTCGAAGAAGTAGTGCCCCGCGGGCAAGAGGCCGCCAGGCAGCGTGAAAACCGACTCATAGCGGCCCGGCGCGCGCTCGCCCAGCCCGGCCGACTGCATGTCGTAGGTGCGGAACAGGTTCACGCCGTCGCTGGAGACGACGTTGAAGCCCAGCAGCAGATTGCGCACCGACTGCAGGATGTCGTAGCAGACGCGCAACTCGAACGGCCGGCCGCTGTCGAGCCACTCACCGGCCGGCGCGCCGTCCTGGCTGGCGCTCAGCTGCCGCAGGCACAGCTCGTCGCCCAGCCGCACCGGCTCCGGCAGTGATGCTGTGGCGGCATGGCTGAGGTAGCGGGCCACCACGGCCGAGGGCGCGCCGTCGGCCACCAGCCGCCCGCCCTCGAACAGCAGCGCCCGGCCGCACAACTGCTGGATGACCTGCATGTTGTGGCTGACCAGCAGCACCGTGCGCCCCGTCTGGGCGATGCCGTCCATGGCCCGCAGGCACTTCTGCTGGAAGGCGGCGTCGCCCACGGCCAGCACCTCGTCGACCAGCAGGATTTCCGATTGCAGGTGGGCCGAGACAGCAAAGGCCAGCCGCACGCGCATGCCGCTGGAGTAGCGCTTCACCGGCGTGTCGATGAACTTATCGACCTCGGCGAAGGCGACGATCTCATCGAAGCGCCGCTCGACTTCGGCCTTACGCATGCCCAGGATCGTGCCGTTGAGGAAGACGTTCTCGCGGCCGGTTAGCTCCGGGTGGAAGCCCGTGCCCACCTCCAGCAGGCTGGAGACGCGCCCGTTGAGCACCACCCGGCCGCGCGTCGGCGGGGTGATGCGCGCGAGGATTTTCAGCAGCGTGCTTTTGCCGGCGCCGTTGCGGCCAATCAGGCCGACGACCTCGCCCGCAGCGACGCGGAAAGATACGTCGCGCAAGGCCCAGAGCACGTCAGCGGCCTCGTCGTCGCTGACTTCGCCCAGCCGTCGCAGCCGGCGCAGGTTGGTCAACGGCGCGGACAGTGTGGCCAACGTCGATTGCATGAGTGTGTCGTGGCGCTGCTCGCGCAGGCCGATGTGGTATTGCTTGGCCAGGTTCTCGGCGACGATGGCCTCGACCGGCGCGCGCTGACCGTTGGGGGAGTGGTTCATGGCACAGGGGCGCGGCGTCAGGCGACGTCGGCGAAGTTGACTTCCATGCGGCGAAAGTAAAAGAGTCCGGTGACAAAGAGCAGCAGCGCCGAGACCGTGCCGGCGGCCAGCATGTCCCAGGGCATGGGGCCAGTATCGAGCAGAGCCACGCGGAAACCCTCGATGACACCGACCATCGGGTAGAGGCCAAACACCAGCCGCCCGACCTGGCCAAAGCGCTCCTCGATAAGCGCCGCCGACCAGACGACTGGCGCGGCATACATTAGGATTTGGGTCAAGAAGGGCATGGCGTGCTTGACGTCGCGGTAGTGGACCGACATGGCCGCAAACCACAGGCTAATGCCCGCCGTGGCCAGCATCATCAGCAGGATGAGCAGCGGCAGGTAGAGCATACGCGCCG
>DAOSMQ010000093.1:0-7573 GCA_035372725.1 Promineifilum sp. (SeqCode) | reverse complement strand
CACCTATAGCCGCGAATATCGCGATCGGGCCAGCGCCGTCATCTCCGACACGCGCAACCGCGCCCAGACCTTCGCCGACCAGGCCACCGAACAGACACGCATCGTCCTCGACGCGGGTCGCGACGCTGCCCAGGACGCCACCGACAGCCTGAACAGCAGCGGCTAGGGCCAGGTCTGGCCGTGGCCCTAGCGTCGCCGCGGTGACGGGGCCATCCTTCGATCGTGTTCGTTTAGGCGCGTTTTTCTCGGCCGGCAGTGCTGTGCGGGCGACCATGTCCGGGCGCGCCCCGACGGAACAACCCATGATTCAGACAACACAGGACGCCCGCGGGGGCCTGCCAAAAGGCAGGCCCCCCGGCCAGACAAGCGAGTCGGACTCGGCGCGATTGGGCCGGGCCTTGTCGTTGGCCGATAAGGCCCACGGCGACCGCGCGCGGCCGTTGGGCGATACCTACCTGGATCATGCCCGCGCCGTCGCTGCCGGGCTGGGCGAGTTGGGCATTGACGAGACCGACGCCATTGCCGCCGCCCTGCTGCACGACATCCTGCTGCCCCACACCGGCATCAGCGAGGCGATGTTGCGCGCGCAGTTTGGCGAGACCGTGGCCGACCTCGTCAAGAGCGTCAACACGTTAGACGACTATGCGCAACGCGCCGGCCGCAGCCGCCCCGCCGACGAACTTAATCTCGACGCCACCCAGGACCGCCGCACCCTCGAAGTCGTCCGCCGCGCCCTGCTATCGATCATTGAGGGCGACATCCGTATCATCCTCATTCGCATGGTCGATTGTCTGCAAGACCTGCGCCGCGCCGCCAGCATTGACCGCGACGGGCAGCGCCGCATCGCCTTCGAGGCCCTGCACGTGTACGCCCCCATTGCCAACCGCCTCGGCATCTGGCATCTCAAGTGGCAGCTCGAAGACCTGGCCTTCCGCTATTTGGAGCCGGAGAAGTATCGGGAGATCGCCCGCCGCCTGGACGACGGCCGCGACATCCGGGCCGTCAAGATCAACAAGGCCGCGGCGCGTCTGCGGCGGCGGCTGGACAGCCTGGGCCTGAAGGCGAACGTCACCGGGCGGCCGAAGCATACTTACTCCATCTACCGCAAGATGGCGCGCAAGGAGTTGAGTTTCGACCAGATCCACGACGTGCAGGCCCTGCGCGTCATCCTTGAGCCGCCGGACAAGGACGCCTACGCGGCCCTGAGCAGCAAGGCTCGCGCCGACATGGATCAGGCCCTGTGCTACCAGGCGCTTGGCGCTGTCCATAGCCTTTGGCAGCCGATCCGGGGCGAATTCGATGACTACATCGGCTCGCCCAAGGCCAACGGCTACATGTCGCTCCACACGGCGATCATTGATGCCGAGACAGGCCAGAAGCTGGAGGTGCAAATCCGCACCCAGCGGATGCACGAAGAGGCCGAGCACGGCATCGCCGCCCACTGGGCCTACAAGGAGCAAGGCGCCAAGGTCACTTCTTCTGGCCAGAAGCGCATCCAGAATCTGCGCGAGCTGCTGGCCACACTCCAGGAAGTGGAAGATGACCCCGAGGGCACGCCCCTGCCGGATATCTCCCGGCTGGAAGAGCGCATCCACGTCTTCACGCCCAAAGACGACGTCATCGACTTGCCCGCCGGGGCCACGCCCATCGACTTCGCCTACCAGATCCACACCGAGTTAGGCCACCGCTGCCGCGGCGCGCGCGTCAACGGCAAGCCGGTCAGCCTTAGCTACCGTCTGAAATCAGGCGACAGAGTCGATATTATCGCCCCCAAGCCCGATAGCCTCAAACGCAGCGCGCCCAACCGCGACTGGATGAATCCCTCCCTGGGCTATACGGGCAGCGCCCGTACACGCAGCAAAATCCGTCACTGGTTCCGCCAACAGGAGCGCGAACAGAATATCCAGCAAGGGCGCGAGGTTGTCCAGAGAGAGCTGCGGCAACTGTTCCTGCACGACGTCTATACTGTCGAGGACATCGCCGGAGCGTTGAAGCTCGGCAGCGTCGAGGATTGCCTCTCCCGGATCGGCTTCGGCGACATCCATTCAAAGCGCATCATCGGGGCGATTACCGCCCTGCAGTATGAGAGCCGGCGCAAGCAAGAGCAAGAAGCTCTGAGCGCCGACGAACACGCTGATTTGCGGCCCCTCTTGCAGCCCCCCAGCGACAAACCCAAAAGCGGTCTGACCGTCCGCGGCGTCGGCGGCCTATATACACGCCTGGCGCATTGCTGCTCGCCCGTGGCCCCCGAGCCGATTGTCGGCTACATCACCCGTGGCCAGGGCGTCACCATCCACGCCCGCGACTGCAAGCAGGTGGCGGCTATCACCGACCGCGAGCGGCTTATCGAGGTCGAATGGGGCGTCGAGGCGGAGACGCATCCCGTTTCGATTGTCGTAAAGGCCGTGCAGCGCAGCGGCCTGATCGAAGACATTATCAACCTGCTGCGCGGCGAGCAGGTCAACGTGCCCAAGACCAAGATGATCACCAAAGATACTGTAACCACGCTCTACATGATCGCCGAGGTCAAAGACCTGACCCAGCTCAGCTATCTGTTGACACGTCTGAAGAATCTTCCCAACGTGTTCGAGGCCAGTCGTCAGCACTGGAACTAACGTCCGGCGAGGGTTCCTCGCTTTCCACAACGCCCAACTCATCCAGTTGCAGCCGCCGGCCGGGCGGCTCGCCCAGCCACAGTTCCCAGGTGCGCAGGTCAAAGCGGAAGGGTTCGGCCCGCTCCCTGCCGTCTTCGCGCCGGCGCTCGACCAGCTGGCCCCAGACGGCACTCTCGTCGCGGCCGCGCAAGCGCAGTTGGACGCCCCGCCAGCGGCAGTAGTAGACCAGCGGTCCCATCGCCCTTAGCCTTCCAGCGCCTCGTACTGGTCGAAGATGCGCCGGTAGGCAGGCGAAACAGCCATCAGCGTGGCGTGGTCGCCGGCCGCCTCTAGCCGCCCTTGGCGCATGACCAGCACCAGATCGGCCCAGCGAATCTGGGACAGGCGGTGGGTGATCAGAAAGGTGGTGCGGTTCTGGGCGGCGTGCTGGATGGCCCGCTGAATCTGGTCCTCAGTAGCACTGTCAACGGCGCTGGTGGAGTCGTCGAGGATGAGGATACGCGGCTGGGTTAGGAACGCGCGGGCCAGGGCGATGCGCTGCCGCTGGCCGCCCGACAGGGTGACGCCGCGCCCGCCGACGACGGTCTGATAGCCATCCTGAAAGCCGACAATGAAATCGTGGGCCTGAGCGGCGCGGGCGGCGGCTTCGATCTCCTCGGCCGTGGCCTCCGGCGCGCCAAAGGCGATGTTCTCGGCAATGGTGCGCGAGAAGAGGAAGATGTCCTGCTCGATGATAGAAATTTGCCGCCGCAGCGCGGCCAGGCTCCAGTCGCGCACGTCAACGCCATCGACCAGGACGCGCCCCTCGCGGGCGTCGTAGGTGCGGTTGATGAGCTTGGTCAGGGTGCTCTTGCCGGCCCCGGTCTGGCCGACAATGGCCACGGTCTGCCCGGCGCGGACGGTGAAGCGGACGTCGCGCAACACGTCCACGTTGGGCACGTAGCCGAAGGAAACGCCCTCAAAAGTGATGTCGCCAACGATGGGTTCGGCGTAGCCCTCCGGATTCTCGTCCAGCTGGGTCTCGCGATTGACCAGGTCGAGGATGCGCCGCGCACTGGCCAGGCCCAGGGAGACGCGGGAATAGGCCATCAGGGAGATGTTGGTCGGAAAGCCAAACAGGCTCAGCAGGCCTACATAGGCAACCACGTCACCCACCTGGAGGCGGCCGGCCTGTAACAGCAACAGGGCGTGGGTGAAGCCAATCGCCTGCGTGACGCCCAACAGCAGCAGCGGCAGGAACTTGGCTTCCTCGCGCCCCTGGGCCACGGTCGCGTGGCGATATTCACGGGCGTTGGCCTCGAAGCGCGCGACCTCGCCCGATTCCTGGGCACTGCCCTTGACCATCTCGACGCCATCCAGTGCCTCGGCCAGACGCGCATTCATGACGCCGAAGGCGCGTCGCACGCGGTCGGCGATGCGCGACAGGATATTCATGTAGCGGGCCAGGGCCAGGACGTAGGTAACGATGAAGAACAGCGGCGCGGCGATCAACTGCATGTCATAGCGCGGGGCCAGAATCAGCGGCATGATCAGGAAGTTGGCCGAGCCGACGACCAGATTGACGCCCGGCATCATCATCAGGTTCAACTCATGCACATCGTTGGTCGCCCGCGCCATCGTGTCGCCCACCGGCTGGAGGTCGTGGAAGGTCATGCTCTTGCCCAGCAGGCTCAGGTAAAGCTCCTGGCGGCTGTCGCGTTCGATGCGTTCGGCGATCACGGAACTGGCGAAGTTGCGACCAAACTGAAGCACCGACCGCGCGATCTGGCTGGCGAGGATGACGATGGCCGCGATGGCAATACGTTGAAAGTCGGGCGGATCGGCCAGGGCCGCGTTGAAGGCGATGCCGATAAAGATGGGCATCACCGCGGCCAGAGCGGCATTGCCGAACGCGCCGATGAACATGATCAGAAACAGCCCGCCGTGGCGGCTGAAGTGGGACAGAACCCAGCGTCCGGGCGAGCGGCGATTCGATTCGCGGCGCAGTTCGACGGCAAATTCGCTCATGAGGCTATCCGGGCGCGCTGACCCGCAGGGATCGGGGCGCACGGGGATTATGCCATAAGCCGGCCGCAAGGCACACTCTCGCCCGCCACGCCGGCCGTTGAAGTTGGCTGCGCGCCGCTCATTGCGCTACCATTTCTGACGGCGACCATGCGCGGGGCGACACAAAGCCCACCCAGCAAGGCACAACCATGCACCCAAAACTTCCCCTCTTCCCAATGTCGGCCAACACGCCCCGGCGCGTTGGCTTCGTTCGTCCGCTGGCGGCGTTGCTGTTGCTGGCGATGCTGGCGACGCTCTGGCCACGGGCTGCCGGGGCCGCCGAGCAGCCCGCGGCCACAGCTACCTTCAGCCTGGGCGCGCTGAACGGCCCCAACGGCTTCCGCATCGACGGCCGCGCCGCCGGCAGCGAGGCCGGCCGCGCGCTCAGAAGCGCCGGCGACGTGAACGGCGACGGGCTGAACGACATCATCATTGGCGCGGCCCAGGCCGCGCCCGATGGCATGCAACGCGCGGGCGAAGCCTACGTCGTCTTCGGCACAACGACGAACCCAACGTCGCTCAATCTGACCAGCCTGGACGGCAAAAATGGCTTTCGTCTGACCGGCGCGCTGTTCAACGACGCCACGGGCACCGCCGTGGCCGGCGGCGACGTGAACGGCGACGGCCTGGCTGACCTGCTCGTGGGCGCGCCCGGCGCGGGCGTGGGCGCGGCCGACGGGGTGGGCGTGGTCTACGTCGTTTACGGCGCGGCCAGCTTCCCGGCACGGCTCAATCTCGGCGCGCTCGACGGCAGTCGCGGCTTCCGCATCGAGGGCAGCGCCGCCGGGGATGAGACGGGCGGCGCCGTCGGCTACGCCGGCGACCAGAATGGCGACGGCCTGGGCGACATTCTCATCGGCGCGCCCGGCGCGACCGTGGGCGGCAAAGAGGCCGCCGGTCGGGCCTACGTCATCTTCGGCCGGCGCAACTTCCCGCCACGCCTGTCGCTGCCGGGTCTGGGCAGCGCCGGCGTGGCCATCAGCGGCGTCAGCGCCGATAGCGGTGTTGGCCATGTCGTCGGCGCGGCCGGCGACATGAACGGCGACGGCTATGACGACAGCCTGATTGCCGCCCCCGGCGCGTCGCGGGCCGGGGCGAACGAAGCCGGCGCGGTCTACGTACTCTTCGGCCAGGCCACGCTGCCCACAAGCCTGACCGTCAGCCAGATTAGCGGCACGACCGGCTTTCGCGCCGAGGGCGCGGCCGCGGGCGACCACGCCGGCGGGGCGGCCGACGGCGGCGGCGATGTCAATGGCGACGGCCGCGATGACCTGCTCATCGGCGCGCCCGACGCAGCCGGCTACGACGGTCGCGCCTACGTTGTCCTGGGGGCCAACGCGCTGCCCAACGTCGTCGGCCTGGGAGCGCTGAGCGGCGCGAGTGGCGTCCGCCTGCTGGGTAGCGAAGCCCACGGCGCGTCGGGCGCGGCTGTCGGGCTGGCCGACGTGGACGGCGATGGTTACGATGATATTCTCGTCGGCGCGGCGGCGGCGGGCACGGGCAGCGCGCGCTTTGCCGGGCGGGTCGATATCTTGTTCGGCCGGCCCACGCTTGCAGCCGAGATCAACCTGGGCGCGCTCGACGCCAACAGCGGTCTGAGCGTCCTGGGCGCGGTCGCCGGCGACCAGGCCGGCCAGGCGCTTAGCGGCGGCGGCGACTGGGACGGCGATGGCTTCGACGAGTTACTCGTCGGCGCGCCCAATCGCGGCATCGGCCCATCGGGCAACCAGGGAGCCGTGTTCCTGGTGATGGGCGGGCCGACGCTGGGCATCCCCAACCGCGTCACCCACCCCGGCACGCCGGCCGACAACACGCTGATCGGCACGAGCGCGGCCGACGTGCTGCACGGACACCGCGGCGACGACCGTCTTGATGCCGCCGATGGCAACGATGCGCTGAAGGGCGGCCAGGGGGACGACGTGTTGCTGGGCGGGGCCGGCGGCGACGCCCTCATCGGCGGCGCGGGTCTAGACGTGGCCTCGTATGCCGCGTCGCCGGCCAGCGTCACCGTCAATCTCTTCACCGGCGCGGCGGGCGGCGGTCATGCCCAGGGCGATCGCCTGCGCTCAATCGAGAGTCTGGTCGGCTCGCCACAGGCCGACGCGCTGACCGGCGACGCCGGCGACAACCGCCTGGACGGCGGCCCCGGCGACGACAGCCTGACCGGCGGCCTGGGCGACGACCGTTTCGCCTTCGCCGCCAACAGCGGCAACGACACGATAGCCGGCTTCGTGCCCGGCGCGGGCAGCGTCGATTCGCTCGACTTCACCGGTCTGCCGGGCGTTGGCGGCGTAGGCGACCTGACCATCCAGGCCGACGGCGGCAACACGCGTATCACCCTGCCTGCCGGGGCAACGATCCGGCTACTGGGTGTCGCTCCGGCCGCGCTGCACGCCGATGATTACCGCTTTGCCGGCGCGCCGCTGGCCCACCCGGATGCCTACAGCACGCCGGTCAACGCGCCCCTGGCCGTAGCTGCGCCGGGAGTTCTGGCCAACGACGAGAACCCCTCGGCCGTGGCGCTGACGGCCGTCCTCGTCGCCGGGCCGTCGCACGGCACGGTTAACCTGAAAGCCAACGGCAGCTTCACCTACGCGCCGGCGGCCAACTTCGTCGGCGAGGACACTTTCACCTATCGGGCCAACAACGGCCAGAACTCCAACACCGCCGCTGTGACCATTGTCGTCACACCACGGCGGCCGACGGCCGTGAACGACAGCTACTCGGTCGCCCTGGGCGAGACGCTCACCGTCGCCGCACCGGGCGTATTGGCCAACGACAGCAATCCCGGCAACGCGCCTCTGACGGCTGTGCTGGTCGAGGAACCGCTGAGCGGCACGCTGAGCCTGGCGGCCAATGGGAGCTTCATTTACACGTCTACCGAGGAGTTTGCCGGGCAGGACAGCTTCACC
>DAOSMQ010000092.1:0-7597 GCA_035372725.1 Promineifilum sp. (SeqCode) | reverse complement strand
CGTTGGTCTGCCCCACCCCGAGTGGGGCCAACAGGTCGCCGCCGCCGTCGTCCTGCGCCGGCCCGGCGCGGCCACGGCCGGCGCGCTGCTGGCCCATTGCCGGGCGCGCCTGCCCGGCTACAAATGCCCGCGCCGCCTGCGGCTGGTCGACGCGCTGCCGCAGACCGCCTCTGGCAAGATTCAGCGCCGTCTGGTGGCCGAGACGTGGCCGGCCGAGGAGCAGCAGGCGGCATGAGCTACGAAACCGTCAACGGCCTGCGTTACGCCATTGACGAGGCGGGCGCGGGCGAGCCGCTCCTGCTTCTGCACGGCTTCACCGGCAGCGCGGCCACCTGGCGCGGCCTCTGGCCAAGGCTGGCCGAGCGCTTCCGCGTCATCGCCGTAGACCTGCCCGGCCACGGCGGCAGCGACGCCCCGGTCGATCCCGCTGGCTACACGATAAATTACGTCGCCGCTGATCTCGTAGCGCTTTTGGAGTGCCGTGCCGCCCTGCCCGCGCACTGGCTGGGCTATTCGATGGGCGGCCGCCTGGCCCTCTACGCCGCGCTCCACCACCCGCACGCCGTCCGCTCGCTCATTCTGGAGAGCGCTTCGCCTGGCCTGGCGACGGCTGCCGGGCGCGAGCAGCGCCGCGTCGCCGATGAGGCCCTCGCGGCCCGCATCGAGCGCGATGGCATGGCCCGCTTTGTGGACGAGTGGGAACAACTGCCCCTCTTCGCCGGCCTATCCCGGCTGCCGGCTGAGGCCCAGGCGCAACTACGCCGCCAACGGCTGGCCAACAGCGCCACCGGTTTGGCCAACAGCTTGCGTGGCATGGGCACGGGCGCGCAGCCGTCGCTGTGGGCGCGATTGCCGGAGTTGGTTGCCCCAACGCTGCTGGTCGTCGGGGCCGAGGATGACAAGTTCGTGAACATCAACCGGCGCATGGCCACGGGGTTGCCGGCGGCCGACTTGCGCCTTGTGCCCCATGCTGGTCACACGGTTCATCTGGAGCAGCCGGAGGCGTTTCTGGCAACGATCCTGGACTTTCTGGACAGGAGCCTACAACCAGAGTGGCAACACCTGACCGAGGGTGAACAGGAGGGCGAAGACCAGCGCGGCCAGCGACATCTGTTTAAGCCAGGGGTTGAGCGTGGCCAGGTCTGCGGTGCGGCTGATGGCCAGGCCATTGCGCACCAGCAAGGGCACGGCCAGCAGGAAGAGGAACTGCCAGAGCGAGGTGTAGCGGAGCAACACGTAGGCCGTGGCGCTGACGACGGCGAGGGCCAGGAGTAGCCAATGGTAGCCACGCGCCCGCCGCAAGCCCAGACGCACCGGAATAGAGTTCTTGCCTGCCAGCCGGTCGGACTCCAGATCACGAATGTTGTTGACGTTGAGCACGGCGACAGCCAGCAGGCCGCAGGCCGTCGCTGGCAGCAGCAACACGGCAGCGAAGCTCTGCGCCTGCACGAAGTAGCTGCCCAGCACGCCAACCCAGCCGAAGAAGATCAGCACCGCCAGATCGCCCAATCCGGCGTAGCCATAGGGCAGCCGGCCGGCGGTGTAAGTGATGGCCGCGCCGATGGCCGCGCCACCGAGCACAATGAACAGCAACGTGGACGAGAACGCCTCGCGGCCGAAGGCCAACCACAGCAGCAGCAAACCCGCGGCCATTGTCGCCAGAGCCGTGATGACGATGGCCCGGCGCATCTCCGCCGGCGTCACCAGGCCGCTCTGGACGGCCCGCTTTGGCCCACGGCGCTCAACGTGGTCGGCGCCGTGGAGCGAGTCGCCATAGTCGTTGGCCAGATTGGACAGGATTTGCAGCAGGATGGCCGTGACAACACACGTCAGGGCGACAGGCCAGTTGAACGCGCCCTCAGCCGCGGCCAGACCCGTACCGGTGATGATGCAGGCCAGCGCCAGCGGCAGGGTACGCGGCCGGGCGGCATTGAGCCAGACAGCAAAGCGACGCGATGAATCGACAGCAGTGGTCATGGCTGCGTTTATAGCAGAGAGTAGCCCCAACGGGGTAACGGAAATGATGGCACAAGAACGAATTCTGGAAATGGAACAGGCAGACATGGCACTCGTGGCCCGGCCGGTGACGGTCGCGCCCGATGTCGTCATCGGCGGGCGGGACGTGGTGGTTATGGCCGGCCCGTGCTCTGTGGAGACCTATGAGCAGACGCGGGCTGTGGCCGCGGCTGTCTGGGCCGCTGGTGGGCGCGTGCTGCGCGGCGGGGCGTTCAAGCCGCGCACCTCGCCCTACAGCTTCCAGGGCCTGGGCCGCGAGGGGTTGGAAATCCTCCGCGCTGTGGCCGATGAGTTTGGGCTGCTGGTCATCAGCGAAGTGCTGGGCGTCGAAAACCTGCCCCTGGTGGCCGAGTATGCCGACATCCTGCAAATCGGCAGCCGCAACATGCAGCACTACCCGCTACTGTGGGCCGTGGGCGCGAGCGATCGGCCGGTGTTGCTCAAGCGCGGCTTTATGTCAACCATCGACGAGTGGCTCAAGGCTGCCGACCACATCCTCAGCCGCGGCAACAATCGCATCATCCTGTGCGAGCGCGGCATCCGCACCTTTGAGACGGCGACACGCAACACACTGGACACGAACGCCATCGCCCTGGCTCGCCAGATCGCCCCCTACCCCGTTCTCGCCGATCCCAGCCACGCCACTGGCCGGGCCGACCTGGTGCTGCCGGCCGCCCGCGCCGCCGTTGCCGCCGGAGCCGATGGTCTGCTGGTCGAGTTCCATCCCGATCCGGCCGCGGCCCTCTCTGACGGCGAGCAAGCCTTGCCACTGGAGGCTTTGCCGCGCTTCTACGACGAAGTCGAGCGTGTCGCCCGGGCGCTGGGGCGGGGGTTGAGCCGGGGTCCCCTCGCCTCGCAATAGCCGCGGGCGCCCACCAAACCACCACGACACGACAAGGTAAACACTGAAAAATGAATCACATGCAAGGGCAAGTCTGCCTGGTCACCGGCGCGAACGCCGGCATTGGCAAGCAAACGGCGCGCGAACTGGCGCAAATGGGGGCCACCGTCGTCCTGGTCGCCCGCAACCGGGAACGGGGTGAAGCGGCGCGGGCCGAGATTGCCGCGAGCGGGGCCTCGGTCGAGCTACTGCTGGCTGACTTCTCCTCGCCGGCTTCCATTCGGGCCATGACCGAGGCGTTCAAGGCGCGCCACGACCGGCTGGATGTACTGGTCAACAACGCTGGCGTCTACCTGATGAAGCGCGAGGAGACAGCCGATGGGCTGGAGATGACCTTCGCCGTCAACCACCTGGGCTACTTCATGACGACGCTGCTACTGTGGGATCGCCTGCTGGCGGCCCGGTCGGCCCGTGTCATCGTTCTGGCCTCCGATGCCCACCGGCAGGCCAAGCTCAACTTCGATGACCTGCAGAACCGGCGCAAGTACGCCGGCTTTCGCGTCTACGCGCAATCGAAGCTGGCCAACGTGCTCTTCACCTACGAACTCGACCGCCGCCGTGGCAACGCGCCCATCACCATCAATGCTGTCCATCCCGGCTTCGTCGCCAGCAACTTTGGCCGCAACAACGGCGGCGTCGCCGGCCTGTTCATGACGCGCATTGTGCCCCTGTTCGCCCGGACGGTGGTCGAGGGCGCGGCGACTTCGGTCTATCTGGCGTCGTCGCCCGAGGTGGCGGGCATCAGCGGGCAGTACTTCACCGACAGCCGCGCTGTCAAGTCTGCCCCCCAGAGCTACGACCGCGCCACGGCCGAGCGGCTGTGGGCGATCAGCGAAGAGCTGACCGGCCTCCGCCTGCCCAACCTTGCCCTTCCTGATGAAAGGCGGGAAAATGGCCACCAGACTGACCTTTAAGTAACCGGCAAGGAGGTAACCCATGAAGCTGATCATCCCGTCGTTCGAGAATGGCGCGCCCATCCCGGCCGAGTTCGCCATGGGCATCCCCGCGCCCGACGCGCCGGCCACTTTCGGCCCCAACCGCAGCCCCCATATCGTCTGGGCCGACGCGCCGGCGGGCACGCAGTCGTTCACCCTGATCTGCACTGACCACGACGCGCCTTCGGTGCGCGACGACGCGAACCAACCCGACCGCGCCCTGCCCTACGACCTGCCCCGCGTCGACTTCTACCACTGGGTGCTGGTGGACATCCCCGCCGATGTGCGCGAGCTGCCGGCCGGCTGCGACTGCGAGGGCGTCACCCCGCGCGGCAAGGAAGTCGGCCCGACGCCCTACGGCCGGCGCGGCATCAACAGCTACACCAGCTGGTTTGCCGGCGAAACGAGCATGGAGGGCGACTACGGCGGCTACGACGGCCCCTTCCCTCCCTGGAACGACGAGCGCGTCCACCATTACCACTTCGTTCTCTATGCCCTCGACGTGCCCACGCTGGGCCTTTCTGGCGCGTTCGACGGGGCCGACGCGCTGCTGGCGATGCGCGGCCACATCCTGGCCGAGGCGGATTGGGTCGGCACCTACGCCATCTATCCCCAGGCACGGCTATAGCTCCTGCCGCGTGGGCTGTGAACTACGGGTCATGAATCTCTACGTCGCCCGACACAGCGACGCGGCCGGATTTTTGGCGGCGGCTGAGTCCTGGCTGCTCGCGCGCGAAGCGCACAACAGCCTCATCCTCGGCGTGGCCCTCGCCCAGCGTCGCCAGGCCCAAACGCGCCGCCGCCGGCTGCCCATCTATCTGACGGTTAGCGATGCCACCGGCCTGCTTCTGGCGGCGGTTTCCACGGCCGGCATCAGGCTGCTATTGGCCGGCGACGACACCACGGACGACGACGCGCTCGACGCGCTTGTCGAGCAGCTGCCGCGCTCCATGCCGGAAGTCTTCGCCGAACAAAAGCTGGCGCGCCGGTTCGCGGCGCGGTGGTCGGCTGCGCGGTGGCCGGCGACGACCGGGCCGCCGGCGACAATTGGCGAGCGCCAACATCTGCTCCAGGTCACCGGCGTGACCCTCACGGCTGTGACCCTGTTGCCCCACTTGCCCGCCGGGCGGTTGCGGCCGGCCACTGTGCGCGAGGCCGAATTGCTCGGCGACTGGCTCTTTGCCTTCCAGACGACCATCACGTCCGACGACACGGTCGATCGCGAGGCAGCCAGCATGATTGTCAACGGGTTGCTGGCCCGCAAAGATATCTACGTTTGGGCCGTAGGCGAGGGAGCGCCAGAACGGCCGGTGTCGATGGCCATCCGGTCGCGTCCAACGGCGAACGGCACGGCCATCAGCTACGTCTACACACCGGCAGCGGAGCGCCGCCACGGCTACGCGACCGCCTGCGTCGTCCATCTCAGCCAGTCGCTCCTCGATGACGGCTGGCAGTTCTGCACCTTGTTCGTCGAAGACGGTCATACGACGGCGCGCAACATCTACCACCGCCTCGGCTATCAGCCGATTGCCGAATTCGCCGGCTACCGGCTCATGCCGGCCCCAGCCCCATAACCCTTAGGAACATCATCGTGGCTGAACCACTTGTCCAACTGGCACTCGTCGCCGTCGTCGGCGTGGGCGCGCAACTGGCCGCCTGGCACTTACGCCTGCCATCCATCCTGCTCTTGCTGCTGTCCGGTTTCTTGCTCGGTCCCGTCTTTGGTCTGATTCATCCTGACGCTCTGCTGGGAGAGGCTCTCTTCCCGTTCGTTTCGCTGGCTGTCGGCCTGATCCTCTTCGAGGGCGGCCTGACGCTGAAGCTGAAAGAACTGCCCACCAGCGGCCCGGCCGTCTCGCGGCTCATCTCTGTGGGCGCGCTGGCGACCTGGCTGGTGGCCGCGCTGGGGGCGCGCCTCTTGCTCGGCTTCGACTGGTCGTTGGCCATTGTCCTCGGCGCGATTCTGATCGTCACCGGCCCGACCGTCGTCGGCCCGCTGCTGCGCCAGATTCGCCCCAAAGGGCGTAGCGGGGCGATCTTGAAATGGGAAGGGATTCTCATCGACCCCGTCGGCGCGGTGCTGGCCCTGCTCGTCGTCGAGATCATCACCCTCGGCGGCGGCATCAACGTGCCCGGCTTCGTCTTGCTGGGCGTCGGCCGCAGCCTCATCGTTGGCGTCGTCCTGGGCATCCTCGGCGCGGCCGTCCTGGTGGCCCTCATGCGCCGCCACCTCATCCCTGACTACTTGCAAAGCGGCATCACGTTGGTGCTGGTGCTGGCCTTCTTTACGCTGGGCGATCTGCTGGCGGCTGAGGGCGGCCTGTTGACGGTCACGCTCATGGGCATCGCCCTGGCCAACCAGACGTGGGTTCCCATGAGCCACATTGTCGAGTTCAAGGAGAACCTGCAAGTCCTGCTGATCGGCGTCCTGTTTATCCTGCTGGCCGGGCGCGTGCAGATCGCTGACCTACTGGCAGCCGGTTGGCCGGCGCTGGCCTTTGTGGCCCTGCTCATTCTGGTGGCCCGTCCGCTGGGGGTGCTGCTGTCTACCTGGCGCACGCCTCTCAGCAACGCCGAACGCCTCTTCCTGATGTGCATGGCCCCGCGTGGCATCGTCGCCGCGTCGGTGGCGTCTGTGTTCGTCTTTGAGCTGTCCGCGGCGGGCGTGGCCGGAGCGGAGCTACTATCGCCGGTCGTCTTCCTGGTCATTGTCGGCACGGTCATCTTCTACGGTCTGACGGCCGGGCCAGTTGCCCGCCGGCTGGGGCTGGCCGAGCGCGAACCCCAGGGCGCGCTGATCATCGGCGCGCATCCTTTCGCCCGGCAGCTGGCCCGCGCCCTGACTGATCAGAACGTCCGCGCCGTCCTCGTCGATACCAACTACCATCACGTCACCGAGAGCCGCCTGGCGGGGCTGGAGGCCTACCACGGCAACGCCCTGGCCGAGGAGACGAGCGACGATCTCGACCTGGGCGGCCTGGGGCGCGTCCTGGCCCTGACGGGCAATGACGAGGTCAACACACTGACCATGCTCCACTTCAGCGATGTCTTCAGCCGGGCCGAGGTTTACCACCTGCCGGCCACAAGCGCCCGCCAACCCAACGGCCTTCGCGCCGGGCGCACGCTATTCGGCCCCGGCGCACACTATGACGCTCTGGCCAACGCCCTTGACAACGGGGCGACGCTCCGGGCCACACCTCTCAGCAACACGTTCACCTATGCCGACTACAAAGCCCATTATGGCCAACGGGCTACACCTCTCTGCATGTTGACGGAGAACCGGCGCGTACAGTTCTTCACGAGCGACAATCGGCCAACGCCTAAACCGGGCCACACGCTCATCAGCCTGGTCGCGGCCGACGGAGAAAGCGGCGATGACCCAGGTTAAGATCTGCGGCCTGACTCGCTACGAAGACGCGCTGGCGGCTCTGGAGGCAGGCGCGGACTATCTGGGCTTCATCTTCTACCCACCCAGCCCGCGGGCCATCGCTCCGGAGGCCGCCGCCGCGCTGGTGGCCCGGCTGCGCGCCGACGCAGCCGCTCACTTCGCCCGACCCGAGCGGCCGCGCCTGGTCGGCGTCTTCGTCAACGAGTCGCCCGCCGCCGTCGCCGCGCTGCTGGCCAGGTGCGGTCTCGACCTGGCGCAGTTGAGCGGCGACGAACCGCCGGAGGCTGTGGCCGACCCTACCTCGCCTCTGTTCGGCCGAGCCTACAAAGCCCTGCGTCCCCGCTCGGCGACTGAGGC
>DAOSMQ010000091.1:0-7637 GCA_035372725.1 Promineifilum sp. (SeqCode) | reverse complement strand
GTCATGCCCACTTCCTGGTTTCGGCGCTGGGGGGCGTCATCGTTCCTGGTCCTTGTCCGCGACGTCGGCTGGCGGAATGCGCAGCACGAGCTTGCCCATCACGTCACCGTCGCGCAGGCGGGTCAGGGCGGTCGTGGCGTCGCGTAGCTGGTAGACGGTGTCGATGACCGGCCGCAGCCGCCCGGCGAAAATAAGCCCCATGACCTTCTCATAGTCCACGCTTGTGCCCATCGTGCTGCCGATGATGGTCAGGTGCTTGGCAAAGAGGTAGCGATTGTCGAGTTCAAAGCGCGGGCCGCTGGAGTTGCCGACGGTCAGCAGCCGGCCGCCGCGCCGCAAGGCCCGCAGCGACTGGGCAAAGGTCGCCGCGCCGACGTTATCGACGACGGCATCGACTCCCTGCCGCGCTGTCAGGCGATACAGTTCACGCCCCCAGTCTGCCTCGGCGCGGTTGATGACCTCGTCGGCCCCCAGGGCGCGCGCCTGGGCCAACTTGGCCGCCGACGAGCCGACGACGTAGATGGGGCGCGCCCCCACCAGCCGGGCGATCTGGATGGAGGCTGTATTGACGCCGCCACCCGCGCCGACGATCAGAACGGACTCGCCTGGCTGGAGGCGGCCGCGCGTCACCAGCGAGTGCCACGCCGTGACGAAGACCAGCGACGCCGCCGCGGCCGTCTCGAAGGCCACGCCGTCGGGCAGGGGCAATAGATTGCGCTCCGGCACAGCGGCGTACTCGGCAAAGAGGCCGTCAATGTGCTCGCCGAAGATCGCGAAATCATCGCACATATTGTCTAGACCCAGGCGGGCGAAGCGGTCAGCCGGGTCGTTGCAGAGAGTTGGGTTAACGGCTACGCGGTCGCCCACCTGAAAGCGCGTTACGGCTTCGCCCACGGCAGCGACGACGCCCGCGCCATCAGCGCCCATGATGTGGGGCAGCTTCAGCTTCAGCCCCGGCCAGCCCTCCAGCACCCACAGGTCGAGGCGATTGAGAGCCGCGGCGCGGACGGACAGCAGGACCTCGCGTGGGCCGATAGCCGGGATGGGTACGTCCAGCAGCTGCACGCGGTCGATGCTGCCGTGCTCTTCAAAGGCCAGCGCTTTCATGTTAGCCGTCCAGCGTTTCGTCGAGATTGTCTTTAACGTAGTCGAAGGTGTCAGCATAGGCCAGGATGTCGGCGTCCTGGGTCGTCGCCAGCAGGACGGCCAGCAGGTCGCGAACGGCCTCGTTGGCGTCACCGTTGCTATAGTGGGCCAGGGCCAGGAAGACACGGCCGCTGTTGCGCTCCGGGAACTCGTCGATCGCTTGCGATAGGGTTTCGACAGCATCGTCGGTCTCGCCAGCGAGGCGCAGGCTGCTGCCCAGGCAGAGCAGGCATTCGTGGCGGTCGCTGCCCTCCAGTCCGGCGTCGATGGCCCGCTGATAGTAGGGGATGGCCATCTCCACTTCGCCCATGACATCATAGGCGCCGCCAACCTCAAACAGCACCAGCGGATCGTCGGGGAACTCCTCCATCAGGCCCAGCAGCAATGCCTGTGAGCCTTCCAGGTCATCGTCGTGCCGCAATCGGCGCGCCGCCTCAATCGTTGCCAGGAGTGTGTCGCTGTCGGTGTCGGGGGAATCGCCAGAGGTGGGGAAGTCAGCCATCGTTAGCCTCGTACTTGCCGGGTAGTTGCCGGGCAGGCGCCGGACAAAAGCGCGCCGTCGAGCGCTCGCGCTGGCCCTGGCCCGTGCTCCAGGCGGCATGGGTGGGATATGGTCGAATGATAGACCCCGGCCGCGCAACCGGCAAGCGAAACATTGGATTTCGCGCCGCGCGTTGGTACACTAGATCGACGACAGCCTGACAAGGGGCGCGCCGTGCCGGCCGTTCTGTCGCCGCGGCCGGCCACAGGAGCGAAGCAAGTGAAGTTCATCAAGCAACGGCTGCCGGGCACCTTGCTCGTCGATGGCGAGCGGGCAGCGCTGCGCCTGCACGACGACGAGGCCGTGGTCTACCTGGCTTTTGCCCTTGTGACCCAGGGGATCGCCGCGCAGATCGTCCCGACTGTCCTGCTCGACGACTGGGGCACGGAGATCAAGGGGCTAGGCCTGTATGACTGGGTGCGCGAGAACGGCATGCACTTCCCGCGGGCCGAGGTGTTTGGTTTCAGCCCGGCCGGCGAGTCGATCCAGTATTTCCTGCGCGACGTAGAACTGTTCGCGGCTTATCCCGTCTACGCCGCCGCGGACAAGGCGTCGCCTATCGCCGACTGGCGGCCCGTATTCTCGATGCTCGTCCCCGACAGCGAATTGTCGTCGCCCGTGGCCGCGGCCGCGCCTGCGGCCCTCACCGGGCCGCTGCGCCAGGCGCGTGTCGGCTGGTGGCGCGTGCCGCCGCGCCTTGATGCTCTGGACTTCATCGAGGCGCGTGACCTTCCCTTGCCCTGAGGCTCTATGTCGCCGCGCCGCCCCTCCCACTGCACGCCTGGCCTGAGGCGGTGGCTGTTGCCAGCCGCGCTGCTGGCCCTGTTGGCCGGGGCGCTGGCGTTCGGCCATGTTTCCCCGGCCAGGGCGGCGACCGCGCGGCCCGCGCCAGCCGTGCCTCTGCTCTCGCCCTTCTGGGGGCCGGACATCCAGCGCTGGGCCGGCCAAATCCATGCGCTCTCGCTGGCTTATGGTTTTCATCCCGATTTCATCGCCGCGGTCATTGAGCATGAGGCGGAGGGCGAGCAGCGGGCCGTGGGGCACCCGCGCATGGCCGGCCTGATGAGCTTGCTGCCGGCCCGGCGCGGGTCGCAGTGGCAGCCGTCGGCTGAGACGATGCTCGGCCCGGCCAGCGATCTGCGCTGGGGCATGACCGTGCTGTCCTATGTCGTCCAGCAGGCCGGCGGTGATCTCTACACGGCCCTGGCGGCCTACAACGGCGGCTGGCAGGCCGTCGGCAGTCGCTCGGCATCCGACTACGCCGCCGGCGTGCTGGACAGCTTCGCCCGCGCGTTGTTGGTGCGCGCCGGGCTTTCGCCGCAGACGGCATCCCGCTGGACTGTGGCCATCATCATTCGCGCCGGCAACGTCTCCGAGGAGTCATTATTGGTGCTGGGGCATCAGCCCATTGCCCCATTGCATATCTATGCCTACCACACCGTTTATGCCTTTGCCGACGAGGCGGGCCATGCCTACACGGTTAGTGGTTACGTGGTGCCGGTAGGCCTGTCGGAGGGAGCTGTGGTCGAGAGCAGCGCCGGCCCCGACGAACTGGAGGCCCCCCTGCGGGCCAGACTGGGCGAGAAGGACGCCGGCAGCGCGATGGGCAACCCGCGCGTGCTGCTGGCCTGCCTGGCGCAATTAGAACGGTTGCGCGGCCAGGTGACGACGCGCTGGTTTGCGCCGCTCGGCTGCCCGGCGGCCGAGCGGTAGATTCGCCCCAACGCGCCGGCCGTGCTACGCTTGCGCTGAAGGCACAACCATTTGTGCCCAAATGTATTGCTATGAACACTATCCCACTTGTCTATCCTACTCAACCCCGCCAGACCGTCCAGGCGCGGCTACCCGATGGCCGCGTCCTCGAAGGGCCGCGTGGTACGCCGCTGGAAGTATTTATTGAGGCGGCGGACTACCCGGCCGAGGAGCACGTCGTCGCCGCGCTCATGAACAACCGTCTGCGCGAGTTGTGCTTCCCGCTGATGGAGGACGCCGACCTGAAGCCGGTGACGACGGCCACCAACGATGGCTCGCGCATCTATCGCCGCTCGTTAAGCTTTTTGATGATCGCCGCCGCGGCCGAGGTGCTGCCCGGCCAGGTCATCACCATCCACCACTCCATGCCCTTCGGCGGCTACTACTGCGAGCGCGGTGACGCCCAACGGCTGACCGATGCCGAGTTGGTTGCCCTGCGGACGCGCATGCGCCAGCTGGTGGACGCCGATCTGCCCATCAACAACATCCGCGTGCCCCTCGAAGAGGCGCTGGCCTTCTTCCACGAGAGCGGCGACCTGGAGAAAGCCGATCTGTTCGCCCGGCGGCGCAAGGATTACCTGACGCTCTACGAGCTAAACGGCGTGCGCGACTACTTCCACGGCTTCATGGTGCCGCGCACCCGCTATCTAAAGCTGTTTGACCTGCGCCATTACAACGACGGCTTCATCTTGCAGTTCCCACGCCGCACCTGGGCCAACGTCCTCCAGCCCTTCGAGGATGAACCGCGGCTGGCGCAAGTCTTTCAAACCTACAAGGATTGGCTGACCATTATGGGCGTGGGCAATGTCACCTCGCTCAACCAGGCCATCGTCGGCGGACGCTCTTCCGAGGTGATTATGGTCGCTGAGGCGCTGCACGAGCGGCAGCTGGCCAGCATCGCCCGCGCCATTGCCAGCCGTCAGCCGTCGGTGCGCCTCGTAGCCGTCTCCGGGCCAACTTCGGCCGGCAAGACGACCTTCGCCAAGCGGCTGGCCTTGCAAGTCATGGCCCAGGGCATTTACCCGGTTATCATTAGCCTCGACGACTACTTCGTCGACCGCGAGGCCACGCCGCTGGACCCAACCGGAGCCTATGATTTCGAGGCATTGGAGGCGCTCGACCTGGTCCTGTTCCAATCGGACATGTGCCGGCTGATGGCCGGGGAAGAGGTGCTGCTGCCGCGCTATAACTTTAAAACCGGCCGTCGCGAGGTTGGTTCGCCACTTAGCATTGGCAAGAACCATGTCATCCTGATCGAGGGCATCCATGGCCTGAACCCGCGCCTGACCGAAGGATTGCCGGAATCCGCTACCTTTCGGGTGTTCATCTCTGCGTTCACGCAGATGAACCTCGATAAGCACAACCGTGTGCCGACGACGGACACTCGCCTGCTGCGTCGCATTGTCCGCGACGCCGCCCACCGGGGCTATCCCGCCGCGGCAACCATCGGCCGGTGGAACAGTGTCCGTCGCGGCGAGAAGAACCACATCTTCCCCTACCAGAACACGGCCGACGTTTTTTTCAACTCGGCCCTGGTCTATGAGTTGTCGGTGCTGAAGCCGCTGGCCGAGCCACTGTTGTTGCAGGTCGAGCCGGGTACGCCGGAGCGGCTGGAAGCCAACCGGCTGATGGCCTTTCTGCAATGGTTCGAGCCACTGCCGGACGCTGACCGCGTTTACATCGCCAACGACTCGATCCTGCGCGAGTTCATCGGCGGGTCGGTGCTGGAGAACTTCCATCCCAGCCACTGGTATGCAACTGGGGCGATATCGGGACGTATAGCCTTGGAGTAGGAGAATAGCATGCGGATTATTTTATATTTGGGGAAGGGCGGCGTCGGCAAGACCACCGTCGCCGCGGCCACCGCGTTGCGCAGCGCGCAACTGGGCTACAAAACGCTTGTGGCCAGCACCGATATCGCTCATAGTCTGGCCGATTCGCTGGACATCCCTCTGGGAGCTATGCCTATCCAGGTGGCTGATAACCTGTGGGCGCAGGAGATCAGCGTCGTCGCCGACATCCAGAATTACTGGGGTACGCTCCAGGGCTTTGTGTCCAACGTGATCAGTGGCCAGGGCCTGAACAACGTCATGGCCGACGAGTTGTCCGCCTTTCCGGGCATGGACGAGATCGTCAGCCTGCTACATATTAACAAGCAGGCCAAGGAGCGGGAGTTCGAGCGCGTCATCATCGACGCCGCGCCAACGGGCGAGACGATCCGCCTGCTGACCATGCCCGATACCTTTCGCTGGTATGCGGGCCACGTCAGCAAGCTAGAGTCGGCCATCGTTATGCGTGCCCTGAAGCCTTTTGCCGGGCGGCTGTTGCAGGGGCCATCGGAAGTGCTGGAGGCGATCAGCAACCTCGACGCGGCCACGGCCGATCTGCGGAAGACGCTGAGCGACCCATCGGTCAGCAGCTACCGCGTCGTCTTGCAGCCGGAGAAGATGGTCATGCGCGAGGCCGAGCGGGCCATCAGCTATCTGGGCCTGTTCAACTATCCCGTCGATAGCGTCGTCATCAACCGCATTTTGCCAGACGTGGCCGAGGACAGCGAATTCTACCGGCAACGCCGGGCGATTCAGACTAAATACATCGAGTTGATCGAGAACAACTTCCGGCCGCTGCCCCTGTGGTATGCGCCCTACTACGCCCACGAGGTCGTCGGGTTAGAGGCGCTGTCGCAACTGGCCTCGGACTGCTTTGGCCCGACCGACCCCGGCGAGATCTTCTACCGCGGCATCTTACAAGAGATCATCGAGACGGAAGGGGGGGGCTACCTGCTGCGCCTGCCGCTGCCATTCGTTGGCCGCGATGACGTGCGCCTGCGCAAGCGCGGCGACGAGCTGTTCATCACCATCGGCAACTTCAAGCGCGAGATGATCCTGCCCAGCGTGCTGGCCAAACGGCGCGCCGGTGGCGGGCGCTTGCGCGACGGGATGTTGGAGATTACCTTCTCGGCCAGCGAGGGGGAACCGGCGGCCGAAGCGGCCTAACGCGGGCGGGCGGGCTGTCCCTCTTTGCGGGGCAGCCGACGCGCGGCGCGCGCGGTCGTCCACAGGTAGACCGGCGCTCCAAGCAGGCTGGCGACCCTTTCCAGGGCGAAGACCAGCAGCGTCAGGGCGACGGCCTGCTCCGGGGCCAGGCCAGCGCCGGCAAACAGCGCTGGCGCGACCGTTTCACGTACACCCAGGCCGCCGATGGACGGCACCAGCACCGCCAGCGACATGACCGGCACAACCAGCACGAAGTAGCCGAAGGGCACGCGCAGGCCCAGCGCTCGCCCGGTGGCCGCCCACCAGCCGATTTGCATCAGGTTGAAGACGAGGGAGACCAACAGCGCCGCGGCCACGGAACGCCAGTCGCAGCGGTGGATGGTCGCTGCCAGGCGGTCGAGGAAGCCGTCTCCGGCCGTTCGCAGCGCCCCCGGCAGCCGATCGACGACGAGGCGCAACAGCCGCCCCTCGATCAGGGCCAGGCCCCCCAGCAGACCGCCGACGCAAATCGCGCCGATGGTCCAGGCCAGGCGCGGTGGGAAGCCGTCTGGCCGGAACGGCAGCACCGCCAGGGCCATGCCGAAGAGAGCCAGCAGCCCCGTCAGCCGGTCGACAAGTACCGTGCCCGCGGCAACGCCCGGCGCAACGTCCTGGGCCGCCTCGGCGGCGCGGACGACATCGCCGCCCAGGCCCGACGGCAGAAAGGCATTGAAGAAGCTGCCCACCAGGTAGAGTTCCACCAGGCGGCCAAAGCGAATAGACGAGCCGACGCCATGCAGGACGAGATGCCAGCGGTAGGCGCGGACGACGAGGCTCAGGGCGATGCCGGCCGCGCCGATGGCCATCCAACTCAGTCGCACGGTGCGCAGCGCCCCCAGCAGCGCGCCGAAGTCCAGCCCACGCAGAACGAGGAACAAGCCCAGCGCTGTGACGCCCAGCTTCAGCAAAGTCAGCAGTCGTTGCCGGGCCGTTTTGCCCCCGGTCGCGGCGGGCGGTGAGGTGTCTGTGTCCATCGCCCGCGATTGTAGTCCAGTCGCTCTCGTTCGTCATACGGAGTCAGGGCTTTGCCAAAGTCGTCTGGCGACCATTGACCTGATAGGTGGGCGACTAGTCGTCCTCTGGTGGAAGTACCATTCGTGGCCGCCAACCTGACACCCTAATTTTGCGCAAAAACAGGGGGGTAGCAAACCGTCCTGGTAGTG
>DAOSMQ010000090.1:5365-7678 GCA_035372725.1 Promineifilum sp. (SeqCode) | reverse complement strand
CTCGGCGACGTGACCTACCGCGTCCGCATCGCCCTCGACGACGCCCCCGACCTGCCGCTGCGCTGGGGCATGACCGCCCTGGTCAGCATCGAAACGCCGTAGGCGGCGAGACGTCCTGGGGTATTACAAAGCCGGAAGAAGCGCTCACGCAAAGGCACAAAGGGGCCAAGGCGCAAAGAAGAATCTTCTATTCGCCTGCCGTTTCTTCTTTGCGCCTTCTGCCCCTTCGCGCCTTTGCGTGAGCTCTTTGTTATGCCCCTGGTGAAGCGCCGCGTAGGCCTACGTTTCGAGGGTCGTATCTGCTAAAATCCGGCCATGATCCACGTTTTGCCCGACCAATTGGCGTCGCAGATCGCCGCCGGCGAGGTGGTCGAGCGGCCGTCGTCGGTCGTCAAGGAGCTGGTTGAGAATAGCATCGATGCCGGGGCGACAGCCATCACCGTCGAGATTCGCGGCGGCGGCCGGCAGCTCATCCAGGTGGCCGACAATGGCAGCGGCATTGACGCCGGCGAGGTTGAGACGGCTTTCCTGCGCCATGCCACGTCGAAGCTGAACACGGCCGACGATCTGCACGCCATCCGCACTCTCGGCTTTCGCGGCGAGGCCCTGGCCGCCATCGCCGCCGTTAGCCAGGTGACCGTCGTCAGCCGCGCCCGCGAGGCCACGGCGGGCACGCGCCTGGTGCTCGACGGCGGCCACATCATGACGCGCGAGACCGCTGGCGCGCCGGTGGGCACGGTCATCGCCGTGGAAAATCTGTTCTACAACGTCCCCGCCCGTCTGAAGTTCCTGAAGAGCATCACCACCGAGAAGCGGCTCATCGACGAGTTCGTCACCCGCTACGCGCTGGCCTACCCCGGCATCCGCTTTCGCCTGAGCCACGACAACCGCATCACCTTCCAGACGACGGGCAACGGCGAGACGGCCGGCGTACTGCTGGCCGTCTACGGCCCGGAGACGGTGCGCCAGCTCATCACCATCCCCGCGGACGAGGGCGACGAGCGCCGCGTCGGCGTGCGCGGCTACGTCAGCGACCCGGCCCTCAATTGGGCCAACCGCAACCACATCCAGTTGTTCGTCAATGGCCGGGCCGTGCGCGACAACCGTCTGACCTTCGCCGTTGTCCAGGCCTATCACACCCTGCTGCCCGTTGGCCGCTATCCGCTGGGCCTGCTCTTCCTCGATGTGCCCGTGGAGGACGTCGATGTCAATGTCCACCCGGCCAAGGTCGAGGTGCGCTTCCGCGACGAGGGGACGATGTTCAGCGCCGTGCAGCGCGAAGTGCGCGCCGCGCTGCTGGGCACGACGCCCGGCCGCGCCGCCGGCGGCTGGCCTGCGGGCGACTCGCTGGGTGGCTGGAGCAGTTGGGGCGGCCGGCCAGCCTTCGCCCCGCGCAAGGACGACGGCGACCGGCCGGCCGCGCAACTCGACATCCCCTGGCAACTGCGCCCGCCCGCGCCGGAGAGTGAGCTGGATGCGCTAGACGGGGACAACCCCGGCGACGGGGACAACCCCGGCGACGGGGACAACCCCGGCGACGGGGACAACCCCGGCGACGGGGACAACGCCGGCGTGGAGCCAGCAGTCGCGCCCCCGCCGCTCATCCCCCACGAGCCGCGCCTGCCCATCATGCGCGTCATCGGCCAGGTCGGCGCGGCCTACATCATCGCCGAGGGGCCAGAGGGGTTGTACCTAATCGACCAGCATGCCGCCCACGAACGCATCCTTTTCGAGCAACTATTGGCCCAGTGGCGGCAGCGGCGCGTGGCGTCGCAGGGGCTGGTGGCTCCGGCGACGGTCTACCTGCCGCCGTCGCAGGCCGCGCTGGTGGACGAGCAGGCCGGCCTGCTGGCCGGGCTGGGCTTCGAGATCGAGCCGTTTGGGCCGGGCGCGTTCCAGGTGCGGGCCGTGCCAGCGCTGTTGGGCCGCACCGACCCGGCGACGGCGCTCATGGCCGTCGTCAGCGATCTGGAGAACGAGGTTGCGCCGCTGGGGGCGCAACTGGAGGCGCAGGTCATCAAGCGAGTGTGCAAGTCGGCGGCAGTGAAGGCCGGACAGACGCTGAGCCGCGACGAGATGGAGGCGCTCATCGCCCAGCTAGAGACGTGCGAAACGCCCCACACCTGCCCCCACGGCCGGCCGACGCTCATCCACATCTCCGCCGCGCAGTTGGCCCGCCAATTCGGCCGGACATAACGTGGCGCGATTCTCCCGAATCGCGGTTCTTCGCCAGGGCGCATCGCGATTCAGGAGAATCGCGCCACGCTACGCGATTCGGGAGAATCGCGCCACGCTACGCGATTCGGGAGAATC
>DAOSMQ010000090.1:0-5265 GCA_035372725.1 Promineifilum sp. (SeqCode) | reverse complement strand
CGCCACGCTACGCGATTCGGGAGAATCGCGCCACGCTACGCGATTCGGGAGAATCGCGCCACGCTACGCGCGCAGATACCAGTCGAAGAACCGCTCTGCCCGCCGCTGCCAGTCCATCTCCGTCTCATAACGCAGGAAGCCGTGTGGCTCGCCGGCGTAGGTGACGTACTCGAAGACCTTGTCATGCCGGCGCAATGCCTCGGCCCATTCCTCGGATGCCTGAGGTGGGACGACATCATCCTCCAGCCCGTGGAGCAGCAGGATGGGCGCGCGGACGTTGGCCATCTCGTCGATGGGCGAGGCGGCACGGTAGACGGCCCAGTTGTCGCGCGGGTGGCCGAGCATCATCTCTGTGTACAGGCGCGTGCCCCGCTCGCATTGCGCCCAGGAACTATAGACATTGGCATCGCCGTACTTGCTGACGCCACAGGCGAACAAATAGTCGGGGTCGCGGGCCAGGCAGCAGGCGACCATATAGCCGCCGTAGCTGCTGCCGAGGATGCCGACGCGCTCCCGGTCGACGCCGAGGCTGTGGAGATAGCGCGCCCCGTGGAGTACGTCCTTGGTATCGCCGACGCCCCAGTTGTTGTAGTTGGCGTGCTCGAAGGCGCGGCCGTAGCCGGCACTGCCGCGGAAGTTGGGGGCCAGGTAGGTGTAGCCCTTGGCGACGAAGTACTGCGCCAGCGCGTCCCACTGGAAGCGGGTGGCATCGGCCGGGCCGCCGTGGGGGCGGACGATGGCGGCGCCGTTGGGCCGCGCCGGCCGCCACAGCAGCGCCGGAATCTCCAGCCCGTCGAAGCTGGGGTAGCGCACGTGCTCCGGAGTGATACGGTCGTTGGCGGCCAGCGCCGGCGGCAGCGAGTAGGTCAGCGGCGTCATGCGCCCGCTGTCTACCTCCAGCCGGTAGATGTCGGCCGGGGTCGTCGCGTCCTCATACTCGACGGTCAGGAAGCGCCCGTCGGGCGACCATTGCGGCGTGGCGTAGCAGCCCTTGCCGGTCCGCAGCGCGCGCGCCGCGCCGCTGCCGGCGTCCGCCAGCAGCAGGTCAATGGCTCCCTCGCGGCTGACCGTCGCTGCCAGCGTCCGGCCGTCGGGCGAGAAAGCGAACTCGGTCACGTCGCGGCTCAGGCGGGTGAGCTGGCGCGGCCCGTCGCCGTCGGGCCGGACGAGCCAGACCTCGGTGTAGCCGCTGCGCTGCGACAGGAAGGCGATCTGCTGCCCGTCGGGCGACCAGCGCGGCGACCAGGCTTTCTCCCTGGGCAAGCCGAAGAGCGTCGTTGTCTGCCCACTGGCGATGTCAACCAGGCGCAAATCCCAGCGGTTCAGGTCGTCAAGCGGGCGATGGATGTAGGCGACCCGACCGCCGTCGGGCGAAGGGGCGGCGTCGAGGTTGTCGCCGGCGTCCTCGGCCAGGGGGCGCGGCCAACGGCCGTCGCGATCGGTCAGCAGCAGCAGCGTGCCCTCGCCCCGCTCAGCGGCGACGATCAGGCCGTTGCTATCGGGCAGCCAGGTGGGCGACGAAGCGCCGGCCGTGAAGTCGGTGACGGCGCGGGACTGGCCGCGGCCGTCGGCCGGCGCGACGTGGACATGGCCGCCCTGGGTGAAGGCCAGCCAGCGGCCGTCGGGCGACCAGCGCGGCGGGCTGTCCCACCAGTAGATCGTTTTGGCCCGGTCAGTCGAGACACGTCGCGGCCAACCGCCGGACAGGGCTTGCGTAAAGATGTCGGCGCGGCCGTCGCGCTCCCAGACAAAAGCCACCTGCTGCCCGTCGGGCGACAACTCGTGGTGGTGGATGAGGTTGACCGAGTTGACGAGCGCCAAGCTCCAGCCGTCGGGCGGCTTCAGGTCGGGCCGGTCGACGGAGGGCCAGCCGTGGCGCTCATACTTCGCGGCGACAATGACTCTATTTGTCATTGATTGGGCACGTATTTTGGTTCCACCTCATGACACGCCACCCAGTGGCCGGGGTCAATCTCCCGCCAGACGGGCACGTGGGTGGTGCAGTGCGGTTGGGCGATGGGGCAGCGGGTGTGGAAGCGGCAGCCCGACGGCGGATTGATGGGGCTGGGCACGTCGCCCTCCAGGACGATGCGCTGGCGGCGGCGGGCCAGCTTGGGGTCGGGCACGGGCACGGCCGACAGCAGCGCCTGCGTGTACGGGTGCAGGGGCTTCTCATACAGGTCGTCCTTGGCCGCCGACTCGACCATGACGCCCAGGTACATGACCACCACCCGGTCGCAGATGTGGCGCACCATGCTCAGGTCGTGGGCAATGAACAGGTAGGTCAGCCCCAGCCGGTCTTGCAGCTCCTCCAGCAGATTGACGACCTGCGCCTGGATGGACACGTCCAGGGCGGAAATCGGCTCGTCGCAAACCAGGAAGAGCGGGTCGGAGGCCAGCGAGCGGGCGATGCCGATGCGCTGGCGCTGGCCGCCGGAGAACTCGTGGGGGAAGCGGTTGATATAGCGGCCGTCCAGCCCTACCAGGGCCATCAACTCCTTGACGCGCTCCGTCCGCGCCGCCTCGCCGTCCACGAGGTTGTGGACGCGCAGCGGCTCGGAGATGATGCCGTTGACTGTCCAGCGCGGGTTGAGCGAGGCGAAGGGGTCCTGGAAGATCATCTGCGCCCCGCGGCGGATGGCCAGCCACTCGTCGCCCGTGGCCGTCTGGACGTGATGGCCGGCGATGAAGCTGGCGCCGCTGGTGGCCGGGTAGAGGCCCAGCAGCGTCCGCCCGGCCGTGGACTTGCCGCAGCCGCTCTCGCCCACCAGCCCCAGTGTCTCGCCGCGGGCGATCTCAAAGGAGATGCCGTCCACCGCCCGCACCTGCCCGGTGACGCGCTGGAAGATCAGCCCCTGGCGGATGGGGAAGTGCTTGGTTAGCTCCACGACGCGCACTAGCGGCTCGCCGTTACTCGTGGGTCGTTCGTCGTCGGTCATCTGTCGCTTATGCGAGAAGAGCTCACGCCAAGGACGCCAAGGGGGCAAAGAGCGCCAAGAAGACAAGGAGGCTTTCTTCTTGGCGTCCTTTGCTTCCCTGGCGTCCTTGGCGTGAGCTCTTCCTCCTCTTCATTCCTAATTCCTAATCCCTAATTCGTAATTCCCCTCTCCCCCGGCCATCACCCAGCACGCCGACCATTGCGTCGGCGAGACGGCCATCAGCGGCGGCCGTTCGACGCGGCAGTGGTCGATGACATACTCGCAGCGTGGCGCGAAGGGGCAGCCGCGCGGCTCCACCAGCAGGTTGGGCGGCGCGCCGGGGATGGAGTTGAGCCGGCTGTCGCGCCGCCGGTCGATGCGCGGCAGCGCCCCCAGCAGGGCCAGCGTGTAGGGATGCCTGGGCTGATCGAACAGGCTATCCACGTCCGCCTCTTCGACGATCATACCGGCGTACATGACGATGACGCGCTCGGCCAGCCCGGCCACCACGCCCAGGTCATGGGTGATCCAGATGAGGGCCATGCCCAGCTTCTCGCGCATCCGCGTCACCAGTTCGACGATCTGCGCCTGGATGGTCACGTCGAGGGCCGTCGTCGGCTCGTCGGCGATGAGCAGGCTGGGGTTGCAGGCCAGCATCATGGCGATCATCACTCGCTGGCGCATACCGCCGGAGAACTGGTGCGGGTAGTCGCCCAGCCGCCGGGCCGCGTCGGGGATGCCGACCAGCTCCAGCAGCTCGATGGCCCGGTCGCGGGCTTGCTCCGGCGACATATTGGCGTGGCGGCGCAGCGACTCGGTCATCTGCCGCCGGACGCTGAGCACGGGGTTGAGCGAGGTCATCGGGTCCTGGAAGACCATGGCGATGTCGCCGCCGCGGATGGACTGCATGTCGTCTTCCGGCAGCCGCAGCAGGTCGCGGCCCATGAAGAGCGCCTCGCCGCCGGCGATCTCCCCCGGCGGCCGGGGAATCAGCCCCAGCACGGCCATCATGCTGACCGACTTGCCACAGCCACTCTCGCCCACCACGGCAATGACCTCGCCCTCATGCACCTTGTAGGAGATGTCGTTGACGGCGTAGACCGTGCCTTCGGGCGTGTGGAAGCGGACTTGCAGGTTGCGGATGTCCAGCAGCAGGGGACGGGGCGCGGCTGTAGGGCGGCTGGAGGATGCAGTCATTAGACGTTCCGGCTCCGGGGATCGAGGGCGTCGCGCAGGCCGTCGCCGACAAAGTTGATGCTGAGCACCGTCAGCAGGATCAGCAGGCCGGGGAAAATCCACAGCCACGGCGCGGATTCAATGTAGTTGTACGATCCGTCCAGCATGTTGCCCCACGTGGCTGTTGGCGGCTGGACGCCCATGCCCAGGAAGCTGATGTACGCCTCCGAGAGGATGGCCGTGGCCACGGCCAGCGTGGCCGAGACGACGATGGGGGCCATGCTGTTGGGCAGGATGTGGCGGAAGATGATCTGGCTCGTCGGCGTACCGATGGAACGCGCCGCCAGGATGAACTCGTTCTCCTTCAGCGACAGGAACTCGGCCCGGACGATGCGGGCGACGTACATCCAGCTCGTCAGGGCGAAGATGATGATAATCCACGTCACGCTGCCGCCCACCAGCCGCGCGGCGACGATGAGCAGGAACAGCGACGGGATGATCAGCATGGCCTCAGTCAGACGCATGAGCAGGCTATCTACGATGCCGCCGTAGTAGCCGGCCACCGCGCCGACGACCACGCCGATGACGATCTCCAGCACGGCGGCCATGAGGCCGATCATCAGCGAGATGCGCCCGCCCTGGATGGTGCGGGCCAGCACGTCGCGGCCGACGGTGTCCGTGCCGAAGGGATGGGCGGCCGAGGGGCCTTGCAGCCGGGCACTGGTGTCGGTGAAGTTGGCCCGCTCGGCGGTAAAGATCAGGCCGCCGCCGAAAGCGTAGACAAACAGCAGGATGAGGATGACCGCGCCGGCCATGGCCATGCGGTGCCGCCGGAAGCGCCGCCAGGCCATCTGCCGGAAGGTCAGTGGCGGGGCCAGCTCGTCCGCGCCGGTAGCGAGGGTGATGGGGGCGTCTACTGTGGCCATCCGCCGTCCATGTAAGAAGGCAGGGGGGCACGGGGGTAGGGGAGCCGGGGCGATTCTTCTCTCCCCCGCTCTCCTGCCCCCCCGCTCCCCCACAGATAGTCAAGAGACCTAGTCATAGCGAATCCTCGGGTCCAACAGCGCATAGGTCAGGTCGGTGATGATCTGGAAGACGATCACCGTCACCGACAGCAGGATGAGAATGCCCATGACCACCGGCGTGTCGAAGCGCTGCATGTGGTCGAGGA
>DAOSMQ010000089.1:0-7730 GCA_035372725.1 Promineifilum sp. (SeqCode) | reverse complement strand
CTGCACCAGAGAAGAGACTTGCAAACATACCTTTAAAACACACCTTGTGGATTTGATAAGTAACAAGGTGAGAACTTATGCTTCGGATGTAAAGGATTTTAATATTGAAGCATGGGTTCTTAGCAATTAAACCTGTTATAATCCTGCTGTATTTTATTTATTACTGGTGCTTCCGCCTCTGTCGCGGGGTGTAGCTCAGTTGGCTAGAGCGCGCGGTTTGGGACCGCGAGGCCGCCAGTTCAAGTCTGGCCGCCCCGACTACTCTGCGGCAGTGGTGTAGTGGTAACACAACAGCCTTCCAAGCTGTTTTCACGGGTTCGAATCCCGTCTGCCGCTCTTGAATCAGTATTCAGTAGTTCAGTATCCAGTACTCAGTCTTACTAGCTCGTCGCACTGAACACTGACCTACTGAATACTGGACACTGAACCGGGCCTGTAGCTCAACGGCAGAGCGGTCGGCTCATAACCGATTGGTTCTAGGTTCGAATCCTAGCAGGCCCATTCCCCATCCAACGCGCGCCCGCCCTCATTCCTGTCCAACGACCACGCCCTGCCCCAGCGGTATCCACGGCTGCCCGGCGGGGATGCGCTCGTCGAGGATCGGCAGCGGCCGGCCGGTGAAGGCGTCGTAGAGCGTCAGCGCCCCGGTCAGCGCCTGCCCCGGCGGCGCGCCGGTGGCCGCCGTGACGCGATGGGGCGAGCGCACGGCCGACCCCGCCACCCACTTCAGCGTCGGAATGGCCCCCAGCGCCGGCACGCTGTCGCGCAGATCCCACCAGGCCCAGTGGAAGCCGTCCGGCTCCAGGCCGATGAGGCGCACGGAGACAACAAGGTCGCGGTTGACCGGCCGGCCGCTGTGGAAGCGCTGGCCGAGGACAACCGGCGCGCCCGGCGCAAGCGATAGGCCGTCGAGCGTCTCTCCCGTCCAGACAATGCCCTGCCCCAGGGGGACGTAATGGCCGTCCGCCTGCCCGCGCGGGAAGCGCCAGTCGCGTACCGGCACGCCCCACGGCCCGCGATAGGGCAGCAATAGGGCCGGCGCGGCGTCGTCGAACGCCTGCGTCGTGTAGCCGTCATCAGCGCGCCAGTGGAGATAGAGGCGAGCGCGGCCGGCGATGGTGTGATCCCAGTCGTAGCCGATGAGCGTGCCTGCCAGCCCGTCGGTTGCGGCCCGGAAGACCGGATTGCGCGTGAAGGGGCGCGCGCCGCCAGGCCCAAGCGGCAGCATGACCAACGCCTGCCGCTCGCCGCCGTCGCTCGCGCCGACGAAGAGGGTCAGCGCGCCGGCGGGCGTGGCCGGGCGCGGCGTCAGCCGAAACTGCGTCAGCGTTAGCCCCGCGGCGGCCAGCGCCGGGCGGTCGTCCTGAGCGTAGAGCGCGCCGCCGGCAGCGACGAGGTGGGCGTAGAGACCCAGCCCGGCCGATAGCTCCGCGCGCGGCCGCCAGGCCAGCGTCAGCACGGCCTCTTCGCCGGGCGCGAACGCGCCGTTGGTCTCCAGCCGGTAGCCCACGACCGCGATACTCTCGCCCAGCGACAGATCGACTGTCTCGTAGCCGGCCGGCAGGGCCGTGCGCGGCGTTTGCGGGTACAGCAGCGCCTCGCCCAGCGGCTCCGGCACGGGCAGGTTGGCCAGCGGCGCGGCCGGCAGCCAGGTGGTGACGACCGGCCGCCCCTCGGCAAAGGCCGCCGCCGTCCGCCGCGCCCAGGTGGCCTCATAGGTCTCGCCCTCCGGGAAGACGAAGCGCACGTCCACGTCCGGCCGCAGCCCTTCGACCTCGCGCAGGTACCACAGCGGCGTGGCCCAGTGCCAGTGGGCCAGGATGATGGCGTTGGGCGGGGCCTCAGCCAGCAGGCGGGTGGCCACGGCGCGGGCGTCGCCGGCCTCGTGGCGCGCCCCGGCGGCGGAGATGTGGCCGGGTAGCTGGCTCAGAGCGGCGGCGAGCATCAGCGCGGCGAAGAGCGCGCCCAGCGCCGGCCCCGGCCCGCGCCAACGCGGCCGCGCCAACGGCCACCGGCCGAGGGCGACGGCCACCGCCAGCGCGGCGGGCACATAGGCAGGCATCATGTACTCGACCGTCTGCGGAGCGCGGTAGGTGGCGGCGACGAAAACGTAGACCGCGAACGACCCACCCAGCAGCCAGGCCATCGGCCGGTCGCGCCACAGCAGCAAGAGCAGGCCCACGACCATGCCCGCCAACAGCAGCGGCGCGAACTGGAAGGTCATGACGTTGCCCATGATGCCCAGGCGCTGGGTCAGGTCGGCCGGGGCCAGGTAATAGAACAGATCGCCGCGGAAACCGGTCGCCAGGACATGCTCCAGGAAGCCGGGCAGCGTGGCCAGCTGCGGCGACGCGCCGCGCGCATCCGCCCCGGCGCGCAAGGGCAGATAGAGCAAGGGCAGCAGCCCCAGCAGCGCCGCCATCAGTGGCCGCCCCCATCGCCGCGGCGACCGCAGCAACGACCGATCGACAACGACGACGAAGACCAGCCCCACCGCGGCCAGAAAGACAAGCGAGACGTGGTGGGTCAGGCCGAAGCCGATGAAGAGGGCGGCCCAGATAAGGGCGCGGTCGGCCGGGGTCGTGTTCTGTCGGATGGGCCGGCCTCCGTGGCCCATTCCAGCACTGCCATTGCTCGTCGCTATCCCGAAGCACACCAACGCATAAATGAACAGCGCCGCGAACAGCGCCGTCAGGCTGCGCACGTTGGCCGTCGTCGCCTGCGACCAGAAGGTCGTCGCCGTGCCCAGCGCCAGCGCGCCCACCAGCGCGGCCAGGTGTCGCCCCGCCAGCAGCAGCCCCGTCCGGTAGACGACCACGACGGTCAGCGCGGCGAAAACGGCCGAGAGCAGGTTGACGGCATGGGCCGGCGAGCCGACTGGCAGCCGCGTGAACAGGTGGGCCAGCAGGACGTACAGCGGGAAACCGGGTGGATGAGCCACGCCCAGTTGCGCGGCCACGGTCTGCAATTCGCCGCTGTCGGCGGCCAGCACGTCCGGGGCCAGCGTGGCCACGTAGAGCGCCAGCGCGGCGACGAACAGGGCCGCGCTGATGGCCAAAGTCAGGCGGCGATCAGTCAGCGACCAGCGCTCGCCGCCGGCCCCGCGCGCCCGCTCATGCAGCAGCAGGACGACCACAGCCACGCCCGGCAGCCACAGCCGCGCCGCCGGGTTCACCTCCGGCCAGACGACGTAGGCCAGCAGCAACAGCGCCGGCCACGTGCGGCCCAGCGGCCAGCGGGCCAGCAACCACGCCCCGCCGCCGGCCAACAACGCGCCCAGCAGCCCGGCCGCCCAGACGCCCGGCAAGCCAATGGCCTCGCCCAGCACGCGGGCGGCGAACAAACCCACGGCCGCGCCGGGCAGATAATCGACGGGACGAGGCAAACGGCGGGGCGATGGCGCGGCAGTGCTCAGCGGAGGCTCTCCTACTTGCGGCGGCGGGCCAGTTCGGCCTCGACGGCGGCCCAGTCCAGGCCGCGCGATTGCAGCAGGACGAGCAGGTGATAGACCAGATCGGCCGTCTCGCTGACCAGTCGCTCATCCCCCTGCCCCTTGACGGCCAGGATGACCTCGATGGCCTCTTCGCCGACCTTCTTGACGATCTCGTCTTCGCCGGCGGCCAGAAGCCGGGCGGTGTAGGACTCGGCCGGCGGGCGGCCGGCGCGCTCGCGCAGCGTGGCTTCCAGTTCGCGGATGACACCCACACCCACATCCATATCACTCATCATATGCCTTCGTCCCCGGCTTGCCCAACGGCCAGCATCCGGTAAAAGCACGACGCCGCGCCGGTGTGGCAGGCCGGGCCGGCCGGGTCAACCAGCAGCAGCAGCGTGTCGCCGTCGCAATCATAGCGGATTTCGCGGACGCGCTGTACATTGCCCGATGTCGCCCCCTTGTGCCACAACTCATCGCGACTGCGGCTCCAGAAGTGGGTCTCGCCGGTGGCCTGCGTCCGGCGCAGCGCTTCGGCGTTCATCCAGGCGACCATGAGCACCGCGTTCGTCGTCGCGTCCTGGACGACGGCGGGGATGAGGCCACGGGCGTCGTAGCGCAGTTCGGTGTCCATCAGGCCCTCCGCACGGCCACGTCGCGCGCGCTCAGATAGTCCTTCACCTGGCCGACGCTGAGCTGCCGGTAGTGGAACAGCGACGCCGCCAGAGCCGCGTCGGCCCGGCCGTCGGTCAGCACGGCGTGGAAGTGGGCCGGCGTGCCCGCGCCGCCGGAAGCGATCACCGGGATGGCCACGGCCTCGGCCACGGCCCGCGTCAGGGCCACGTCGTAACCCGCCTGCGTGCCGTCGCCGTCCATGCTCGTCAGCAACAACTCGCCCGCGCCCAGCGCCTCGGCCTGGCACGCCCATTGGACGGCATCCAGCCCCGTCGGGGCGCGCCCGCCGCTGACGTATACCTCCCAGCCGGCCCCGTTCGCTCGCCGCCGCGCGTCGATGGCCACAACGACCGCCTGCGAGCCGAACTCCGTCGCCCCGGCGGCGATCAGCTGCGGGACGCGCACGGCGGCCGAGTTGATGCTGATCTTGTCTGCCCCGGCCCGCAGCAGTGCGCGCATGTCGTCCACGCTGCGGATGCCGCCGCCGACGGTGAACGGGATGAAGACCTGGTCGGCCACCGCACGGGCCATGGCCATGACCGTGCCGCGGGCCTCGTGGGTGGCGGTGATGTCGAGGAAGACCAGTTCGTCGGCTCCCTCGGCGTCGTAGAAGCGCGCCTGAGCCACCGGGTCGCCGGCGTCGCGCAGGTCGATGAAGTTGACGCCTTTGACGACGCGGCCGTCCTTCACGTCCAGACAGGGAATGATGCGTTTGGCCAACATGCTCGCCTCCTAACCCGCTTCGGCGCGGGCCAGCGCCGCGGCCAGGTCGATGTGGCCGTCGTAGAGGGCGCGGCCGAGGATGACGCCAGCCAGCCGGCCGGGCGCGGCCGTTGGCGCCAGCGCCAGCAGCCGCGCCACGTCGCCCAGGTCGCGCGCGCCGCCGCTGGCGATGACGGCCAGCCCGCTGGCCGCGGCCAGCGCCGCCGTGGCCTCCGCGTTGACGCCGGTCAGCACGCCGTCGCGGGCGATGTCGGTGGTGATGACCGTCGTTACGCCGGCGGCGCGAGCGCTGAGGGCCAGGGCTGCCGGCGTGACGGCCGTCTCCGTTTGCCAGCCGCGCACGCGCACGCGGCCGTCGCGAGCGTCGATGCCGGCGGCCACGCGCTCCGGGCCAAAACGGGCCACGGCCGCGGCCAGTAGTTCCGGCGACGCCAGCGCGGCCGTGCCCAGCACAACGCGGGCCGCGCCACTATCCAGCGCCGCGGCGATGTCGTCGAGCGTGCGCAGGCCGCCGCCGAACTGCACGCGCACCCCGCCCGCGGCGACGATGGCCGCCAGGGCGGCCCAGTTGGCCGCGCCCGCCTCGGCAAACGCGCCGTCGAGATTGACGACGTGGAGCCAGCGCGCGCCGGCGTCGCGCCAGCGGCCGGCCATAGCCGCCGGGTTGTCGCCGAAGACGGTCTCGCGGGCGGGGTCGCCCAGCTCTAGCCGCACGACACGGCCGCGGCGCAAATCGATGGCCGGGTAAATGTCGAAGCCGGTCATGTCGCCTCCAGAGTGATGTAATTGCGCAGCAGGCGCAGGCCCACGCGCTGGCTCTTCTCCGGGTGGAACTGGTAGCCGAACACGCGCCCGCGGCCGACGAGGGCGGCGAAGCGCCCGCCGTAGTCGGCATAGGCCAGCACGTCGGCGGCGTCGGCCGGGGCGCAATAGAACGAGTGGACGAAGTAAGCGTGCGCCGCCGGGCCGATGCCGTCGAGTAGCGGCGGAGCGCCGACCGGCTCGATCTCGTTCCAGCCGACGTGGGGCACTTTCAGCGGCCGGCCGTCGTGGGTCAGGCCGGCGGGAAAGCGCGCTACCCGCCCGGCCAGCAGCCCCAGCCCGGCGTGCCGCCCCATCTCCTCGCTCTCGTCAAAAAGGAACTGCATCCCCAGGCAGATGCCCAGCAGCGTCGCCCCAGCGGCCACGGCGGCCACCGTCGCCCCGTCCAGACCGCGCGCCCGCAGGGCGGCCATGCCCGCGCCGAACGCGCCCACGCCGGGCAACACCAGTCGCGCCGCCGTCCGCACCACGGCGGGGTCGTCCGTCACGTGGACGCGCGCGCCGGCCGCCTCCAGCGCCTTCTGGGCCGAGCGCAGGTTGCTGCCGCCGTAGTCGATCATCGTGAGCAGCGGCCCGCCGGCCGAGGACGCGGTCATGACGACAGCGTGCCCTTGGTCGAGGCGACGCCGGCGCGGCGCGGGTCGCGCTCGACGGCGACGGCCAGCGCCCGCGCCAGGGCTTTGAAGAGCGCCTCCGCGCCGTGGTGGTCGTTGCGGCCAACTTCCAGCCGCGCGTGCAGCGTCAGGCGGGCGTGGACAGCGAACGACTCGAAGAAGTGCTCCACCAGGTCGGTCGGAAACGCGCCGATGGCCGGCGTGTACCACGTGGCCCGGAAGACGGTGTAGGGCCGGCCGCTGACATCGAGAGCGACGAAGGCCAGGGCCTCGTCCATGGGCATGTAGGCGTGGCCGGCGCGGTGAATACCCGCCCGGTCGCCCAGCGCCACGGCGACGGCCTGCCCCAGGACGATGGCCGTGTCCTCGATGGTGTGGTGGGCGTCGATGTGGAGGTCGCCCGTGGCCTCGACGGTGATGTCGAACAGCCCGTGGACGGCCATCGCCGCCAGCACGTGGTCGAGGAAGCCCACGCCGGTGGCCACGCGGTGCGCGCCGCGGCCGTCGAGGTCGATGGTCACGCGCACGTCGGTCTCGCTTGTCTGCCGGTGAACGGTCGCCTGTCGTTTGCTCATCCTTCGCTCCTGGGGGCGACGCGCCGCAGCGCCGCCAGTAATCGATCGGTGTCTTCCGGCCGTCCGGCGCTGATGCGGATGCAGTCGCGCAGGCCGGGCTTGTCGAAGTGGCGCACGAGGATGCCCTCGGCCGCCAGGGCGCGCTGCAGCGCCGCCGCGGGCATGCCGTCCACGCGGCAGAGGACGAAGTTGGCCCGGCTGGGAAACGGCCGCAGCCAGCCCAGAGCCGCCGCCTCGCGGGCGATGCGCGCGCGCTCGGCCACCAGGCGGCCGACCCTGTCCGCCAGCCACTCTCGCTCCGCCAGCGCGGCCACGGCGGCCAGCGCGGCGGCGACGTTGACGTTGTAGGGCGGCTTGATCTTCCACAGGTAGGGCAACAGCCACTCCGGGAAAGCCCCATAGCCCAGGCGCAACCCGGCCAGCCCGGCCAGCTTGCTGAAGGTGCGCAGGACGGCGAGGTTATCGTAGTCCATCACCCAGTGAAGCCGGCCGGGCATGCCCTCGGCAATGGCGAAATCGACGTAGGCCTCGTCGAGGACGACCAGCAGCGGCAGGGCCAGCAGCCGGCGCAACGCCTCGTCGTCGATGACGCCGCCATCGGGGTTGTTGGGCGAGCAGAGGAAGAGCACTTTGGCCCGCGGCTCGGCCGACGCGGCGGCGATAATGCCATCAACGTCGAGGGCGAAGTCCGGGTCACGCGGCACGGCCACCGTCCGGCCGCCGTTGACCGCCGTCGAGAAGGGGTACATGCCGAACGTCGGCGGGCAGTTGAGCACGGCGTCGCCTGGCTCCAGCAGCGCCCGCAGCACGAGGTCGATCAGTTCGTCCGCGCCCATGCCCGCCAGCAGGCGCTCTTTCGGCAGGCCAGTGTCGGCGCTGAGGGCCTGG
>DAOSMQ010000088.1:0-7753 GCA_035372725.1 Promineifilum sp. (SeqCode) | reverse complement strand
AGGGCTTTTCCAAAGTCGTCTGGCGACCATTGACCTGACAGGTGGACGACCAGTCGTTCTCTGGTGGCAGTCCCATGCATGGCTGCCTACCTGTCAGGTCGGCGCGCCGGGGTCATCCGCCCGTTTGACACACCTCGGCCGTTGTGGGACAATGCTTCCCAGTCTCCTGCCCTCGTAGCTCAGAGGATAGAGCACTGGCCTCCGAAGCCAGGTGCACAGGTTCGAGTCCTGTCGAGGGCACTCAGCTACCCTTTACGCGATGACCCCGGCGCACAGATGAGAGTTCCCGGTCTATGCACTGTTGCTTCTCTGGGTGCCAGCTCTCATGACACGTTGCATCATGCCTTTTGACCCTGTTTTACATTACATTCGTCACTAAAAGTCATAAACCCCTTGCCGTAGAATGTAGACCAGGCACGAGAGACGCAGGCCTAATCGCTCGCCCTGGGCGAATGATGGTGCCTTCCCAAGTACTGCCCGGTCTGCCGTCGCGTGGCCCACAGGTTACTGAAGGAGAATAACATGGCTGGTGCAGGATTAGACAGCGAGACTCGCGAGATGATCCTCGATACCTTGCGCAAGTATGCCGAGCGCAAGCTGACAACCGACTTCCTGCTGGAGTTGGATCACGAGGATCGGTTTCCGGAAGAGGTTCTGAAAGAACTCAATGACCCAATGCAGCTTGGTCTGCATCTCTTGTTCATTCCCGAGGCATTTAACGGTCTGGGCGGCGGCGCGTATGATATCTACCGCGTCTCCGAACTGATGGCCAGCATCGACCTCGGCGTAGCTACGGGCGTCCTGGCCACCTTCCTCGGCTCCGACCCCATTCGCGTAGGCGGCACAGAAGAGCAGAAGGCTCATTGGATGGGCCGTATCGCTGATGAGGCGTTGCTGATGGCCTATGGCGCGACGGAGCCGCAGGCGGGCAGCGACCTGGCGGCGATGAGCACCAAGGCCGTCCCCGTGCAGGAGAATGGCAGCGTCACCGGCTACCACATTACCGGCCGCAAGCAGTGGATCAGCAATGGCGCCGTGGCCGATCTGTACACCATTCTTGCTCTCGCGCCCGGCGGCCCGTCGTGGTTCGTCGTCGAACGCGACGCGCCCGGCTTCAGCCACGGCAAACCGGAAGACAAGCATGGCATCCGCGCCAGCAACACCGCGGCCCTCTTCCTGGAGGATGTCTACGTCCCGACGGAGCGGCTCATCGGTGGCGTCGAAGGGCAGGGCCTAGCCCAGGCGCAGGCCGTCTTCGGCTACACCCGGCTGATGGTCGGCGCGTTCGGCATGGGCGCGGGCTGGGAAGCGCTGCGCCGCGCCATCCGCTACTCCCATGAGCGCATCCAGGGCGGCACGCCCCTCAGCGACAAGCAAGGCTACACCCATAAGCTCATCGTCCCCAATGCCGCGCGGCTGGAAGCGGCCCGCACCTACATCGAGTGGGTTGCTGAGCGCCTCGATAGCGGCGAAGCCGGCTTGCAGACCGAAGGGGCCGTCGCCAAGTACATGGCCACCGAGTCGGGCAACCGTGCCGCCGAAGACGCTATCCAGGCGTTGGGCGGCTATGGCTACACCAAAGAGTATATGGTCGAGAAGATCAAGCGCGACGTGCGCATTACCTGCATCTACGAAGGCACGTCGGAGATTATGGAGTGGACCATTGCTCGCGATCGCTGGCAGCAACATCTCAAGACGCAGGGCACTTTTTACACCGACTGGGCCACCCGGCTAGACGCGTTGCACGCCGCCGAGCCACGCAACGGAGCCAACTACGCTGCCCTGGCCATGCGCGCCCTGGCTGTCATCCTGGAGCGCGCCCGCCTCGACCGGCTGACGCGCAACCAGCACGTCCTCTTCCGCCTGGGCGAGCTGATCGCCTGGGCTGAGACGGCGGCCGTCTTCGCCGAGCGCGTCAGCGCCAAGCCGACAGAAGCCATCGCCCTGGATGTGCCCGCCCGCCAGACACTGGCCCGCATCCACGGCCGCAACGCTGCCCTGAAGGTGGCCACCGACGGCCTCGCGTGGGCCATTGGCTCCGGCCAGACCGACCCGAACCTCGCCGCCTCGCTCAATCTGCCGGCCATCTACGCCGCGCAGACCGGGCTTATCGACGACATGAATGACGCGCGTGATGCCCTGAACAGCGCGTTCAAATAACGAGGGAATGCCATCATGGAATCAACCGATCGCGCCATTGCCATCGTCGGCGTGGGGGCCATCTTGCCCGACGCGCCGAGCGCCGCCGCGTTCTGGAACAACATCATCGGCAAGCGCTACAGCATCACCGAAACACCACCGGAGCGCTGGAGCATTGCCAACTACTATGATCCTGACCCCAAAGCGCCAGACAAGACTTACAGCAAAATCGGCGGCTGGGTGCGGGGCTTTGAATTCGATTGGCGGCGCTTCCGCCTGCCGCCGCGCGTCGCCGCGGCCATGGACGAGGGCCAGCAGTGGGCCGTCACCATCGCCGCCGACGCTTTGGCCGACTACGGCTACCCTGACCGGCCGCTTGACACCGAGCGCACTGGCGTCATCCTGGGCACAGCCATGGGCGGCGAACTGCACTACATTACCAACCAGCGTATCTCCTTCCCGGAGTACGTTGGCTGGCTGCGCCGCGCGCCAGAGTTCCAGCGCCTGCCGGCCAACACGCAGACGGCGCTCGTGGAGCAGTTCCACGAGGTCATGACGACGACGCTGCCGCAGATCACCGAAGATTCCATGCCCGGCGAGCTGCCCAACATCGTCTCCGGCCGCGTGGCCAATATCCTCAATCTGCGTGGGCCAAACTTCATTACCGACGCGGCCTGTGCCAGCAGCTTCGCCGCCATCGAGGCCGCGGCTCAGCTTCTGGCGGATCATCAGGTCGATGCCGTGGTCGCCGGTGGCGTTGACCGCAACATGGGCGCGTCAACTTACGTTAAGTTCTGCAAGATCGGCGCGCTCAGCGCCACGGGTACGCGCCCGTTTGGCGACGGGGCCGACGGCTTTGTCATGGGCGAGGGCGCGGCCGCCTTCGTGCTGAAGCGCCTCGACGACGCCGAGCGCGCCGGCGACCGCATCTACGCCGTCATCCGCGGCGTGGCCGGCGCGAGCGACGGCAAGGGTAAGGGCATCACCGCTCCCAACCCGGTCGGCCAGCAGTTGGCCGTCCAGCGCGCCTGGGAGGCAGCCGGGCTGGACCCGGCCACAGCCACCCTGGTGGAGGCTCACGGCACGAGCACGCGCGTTGGCGACGTCGTCGAGGTAGAGAGTCTGGCGACTATGTTCGGTGCGGCTCCCAAAGGCAGCATTGGCCTCGGCTCGGCCAAGAGCAACATCGGCCACCTGAAGGCCGGCGCCGGCGCGGCCGGGCTGCTCAAGACGACGCTGGCCCTGCATCACAAGGTGCTCCCGCCAACGCTCAACGCTAACCCGTCCAACCCTAATATCGACTTCCCACAGACGCCGTTCTACCTGATCCATGAGCCGCGCGAGTGGACGCCGAGCGCCGGCACGCCCCGCCGCGCTGGCGTCAGCGCCTACGGCTTCGGCGGCACGAACTTCCATCTGGTGATAGAAGAGCACGTGCCAGGGATGATGGCCCACCGGCAGAAGCAATTTGCCGGCGTAGACATCCGCAGCGCGGGCGCGCAACCCGGCGAGAGTGCCGGCCCGCCATCGGCCGCTCCCGTCCGCCCCAAACCCATCCGCGGCATCCTGGCCCTGGGCGCAAACACGCCCAACGAGCTGAAGGACCGTCTTGACGAGGTTACCAAGCGCATTGAAGCGGGTTGGACGCCGCCGTTCGAGTTGCCCAAAGCCGTGGACATCCGCGCCAAGGAGCGGTTGGTCATCGACTTCGGCACCCACGAGGAGCTAGTCGACCGGGTGCAGAAGGCGCGCAAGGTCATGGGGTTAGACACGCCGTCGGCCTGGAAGGCGATGGAGGCTCAGGGCATCTTCCGCGGTCGCGGCCCCAAGCCTGGCAAGCTGGCCTTTCTCTTCCCCGGCCAGGGTAGCCAATACGTCAATATGGGCCGCGAGCTGGCCGCCGTATCGCCCACGGTCAAGGCCACGCTCGACGAAGCCGACGCCATCATGCAGCCCGTCCTCGGCCGGCCGCTGAGCAGCTACCTGTTCATCGACAGCGACGACAAGGCGGCCGTCAACCAGGCCAATTACGATCTGATGCAGACGGAGATCACCCAACCGGCCATGCTGACGCTCGACGAGGCCATCCGCCGTCTGCTGGCCGACTATGGCTTCGCCCCTGATATGGTCATGGGCCACTCACTGGGCGAATATGGCGCGTTGGTGGCCGCGGGCGTGCTGCCTTTCGCCGAATCACTGGAGGCCGCCGCCGGCCGCGGCCGCGAAATGGCGCGGGTCAAGATGGACGATAACGGCTGGATGGCCGCCGTCCTGGCCCCCTACGAGGTCGTCGAGGCCACGCTGGCCGAGGTCGACGGCTACGTCGTTCCGGCCAACATCAACTCCAATACGCAGTCGGTCATCGGCGGCGACAGCAAGGCCGTCGAGCGGGCCATCAAGCTTTTCCAGGAGCGCGGCTACCAGGCCATGCAGTTGCCCGTCAGCCACGCCTTCCACACACGCATCGTCGCTCCGGCCAGCGCGCCTCTGCGCAAGATGCTCGACCGCATGCACATCGCCCCGCCCCGGCTGGCCCTGGTAGCCAACGTCACCGGCGACTTCTATCCGACGGGCGTGACCGAGATCAAGGACATGCTGGAAAAGCAGATTGCCTCGCCGGTGCAGTGGGTCAAGGGCTTGCAGACCATGTACGATGCCGGCGCGCGCGTCTTCATCGAGGTCGGCCCGAAGCGCGCTCTGCGCGGTTTTGTCAAGGACGTCTTTGGCAACCACGAGGATGTCGTCGCTCTACTGACCAATCACCCCAAGAACGGCGAGCTGCCCAGCTTCAACCAGGCCCTCTGCGGCCTGTATGCCGCCGGCTTCGGCGCGGAAGAGACGGTCGCCCCCGTGGCTGCCGCGCCCGCGCCGGCCGTGGCGACACCAACCGCGCCCCCGGCCCCGGTCCCCACCCGTGAGACGAGCGTTCCCGCGACCGGCGCGCCGGTTGCCGAGGATACGAACACCATGAATCAGACAACACAACCTTCCGCGGCGGCGTCCTCACTCGAGGCCCTGGCCCAGGCGCTGACCCAGGCGTTACAAGGCAACAGCCAGGCTCACGCCGCGCCCCAGCGCGCCTACGACCGCAACGAGACGCCGCTCGGCTCGGTGGTCATTAGCGGCACCGGCCTGGGCTTGCCCGGCGCGAACAAGCCGGTGATGGATCCCGACAACGCCCTGCGCATTCTGCGCGGCGAGCAGTTCGTCGATCTCATCCCGGAGCGCTTCCGTAACCTGATCGTCCAGAAGCAGATCACCCGCCTGGTAAAGGGCGAGGATGGCAGCGGCCGCTTCGAGACCATCACCGATCCGGCCGAGGTCATCAAGCTGGCCGGCCGGCCTGGCCCGTTCGATCTGACCGAGGAATACGGCGTTCCCGCCGAACTGGTCGAAGCGCTGGACATCACCACCGAGCTGGCTATGGCCGCCGGTATCGATGCCTTGCGCGAGGCGGGCATTCCCCTGGTGCAGACCTATAAGCGCACTACCACCGGCTCCTACCTGCCGGAGCGCTGGCTACTGCCAGAGAGCATGCGCGACGACACCGGCGTCATCTTCGCCAGCGCCTTCCCCGGCGGCGACCGCTTTGCCGAGGAGTTCACCCGCTACTACACCTGGCGCGGGCGCAAGCAGCAGCTGGAGATGCTCGAAGATCTGCGCAACTACACCAGCGACGAGACTACGCTAAACGAGATCGCCCGGCGCATTGACGACCTGCGCGACCAGTTAGAGCGCGAGCCTTACACCTTCGACCGCCGCTTCCTGTTTCGCATCCTGGCTATGGGCCATAGCCAGTTCGCCCAGTACATCGGCGCGCGCGGCCCCAACACCCAGGTCAACGCCGCCTGCGCCAGCACGGCCCAGGCCGTCGGCATCGCCGAGGACTGGATTCGTAGTGGCCGGTGCCGGCGCGTGGTCGTTGTCGCCGCCGATGACGTCACCGGCGAGCACCTGATCGAGTGGGTTGGCGCGGGCTTCCTGGCCGTTGGCGCGGCCACGACGAAGGACCAGGTGGCCGAGGCCGCTCTGCCCTTCGACCGCCGCCGCCACGGCACGATCATGGGCATGGGCGCGTGCGCCCTCGTCGTTGAAAGCGAGGACGCCGTCCGCGAGCGCGGGATGCGCGGCATCGTCGAACTGCTGAGCAGCGAAACGAGCAACAGCGCCTTCCACGGCACGCGCCTGGACGTGAACCATATCGCTATGGTCATGGAGAGCCTGGTCGCCGCCGCCGAGCGCCGCTTTGGCCTCAACCGCCACGCCATTGCCTCGCAGACGGTCTTCATGTCGCATGAGACCTTCACCCCGGCCCGCGGGGGTAGCGCCTCGGCCGAGGTCATGGCCCTGCGCCACACTTTCGGCGAGTCGGCCAACAACATCATCATCGCCAATACCAAGGGCTTCACCGGCCATCCGATGGGTGTGGGCGTTGAGGATGTCATCGCCGTCAAGATTTTGGAGCATGGCATTGTCCCGCCGGTGCCCAATTTCCGCGAGGTGGACCCAGACCTGGGGCCGCTGAATCTGAGCCGCGGCGGCCGCTACCCGGTGCAATACGCCATCCATCTGGCCGCCGGCTTTGGCTCGCAAATCGCCTTCACCTTCACCCGGCGCATCCCCGGCGGCCCGGACCGCGTCGACAACAAGCCCGCCTACCGGCGTTGGCTGGCCGACATCAGCGGCTACGATACCGCCGAGACCGAGGTAGTGAAGCGGACGCTGCGCATCGTTGCCCAGGGCAACCCGCCGCGCACGCCCATGCCCAACCATTGGCAACCGGGCACCGGCCCGACGCTGCGCACCATCGTCAGCGGCGAGACCACCAACGTCGCCTTCCCGGCGCGCAGGATCATTCCGCCAGTTGTTGAGAAGACGCCCGTGGCTGTGCCGGCCAATGGCAAGCCGGTCGCGCCGCCACCGGTGGCCCCGGTCGCGCCGGTGGCCCCGGTCGCGCCGCAACCCGCGCCTGCGCCCGTGGCCGAGGTCATGCACGCGCCCGTGCCGCCGGCCGAGGTGAAGGCGCAGACAGCCGCGCCGGTCGCCACCCAGCCGCCGGTTGTCGCTGCCCCTGCGACCGACCCCGTGGCCGATAAAGTCCTGGCCATCGTCGCCGCGCAGACGGGCTACCCAATGGAGATGCTGGAGTTCGACCTCGACCTGGAGGCCGACCTGGGCATCGACACGGTCAAGCAGGCCGAAACCTTCCAGGCCATCCGCGCCGAGTTCAACATCCCGCGCGAGGACAGCCTGCGCCTGCGCGACTACCCGACGCTGGCCGCAGTCATCGGCTTTGTCCGCGAGCGGCGGCCCGACCTGGCTGCGCCGACGGCCGACGACCGACCGACGACCGCCGCCAGCGCCGCGCCGGTTGCGGCTCCCGCGCCGGCCGCGGTCGGTGGTCAGCCGCCGGCTGGCGACCCCATCGCCGACAAAGTCCTGGCCATCGTCGCCGCCCAGACGGGCTACCCAATGGAGATGCTGGAGTTTGACCTCGACCTGGAAGCCGACCTGGGCATCGACACGGTCAAGCAGGCCGAAACCTTCCAGGCCATCCGTGCCGAGTTCAACATCCCGCGCGAGGACAGCCTGCGCCTGCGCGACTACCCGACGC
>DAOSMQ010000087.1:0-7812 GCA_035372725.1 Promineifilum sp. (SeqCode) | reverse complement strand
CTAAGCGTCCTTGCGAGCAAGGCCGCTCCGCTTTACAATCATGGCATGGCAGCAGACCCGGTTGTCCTCAACGGCCGCTACCGCCTCATCGATCGCATCGGCAGTGGCGGCATGTCGGTCGTCTATCGCGCGCAGGATCTTTCGCTGGGCCGCATCGTCGCGATCAAGATTCTGAACGAGAATCTGACCGACGACGAGGGCTTTCTACGCCGCTTCCAACGCGAGGCCCACGCCGCGGCCAACCTTTCCCACCCCAACATCGTCACCGTCCACGACATCGGCCAGGACGGCAACCGCCACTACATCGTCATGGAATACATCGACGGGCGGACGGTGAAACAACTGGTACGGCTGCAAAACCAGCAGGGGCAACCGTTGCCTGTCGGCCGCGTCCTCGATCTGGCCATCCAGATTTGCGCCGGCATTGGCTATGCCCACCGGGCCAACCTGATACACTGCGATGTCAAGTCGCAGAACATCCTCGTGACTCGCGACGACCGCGTCAAGGTAGCCGACTTCGGTATCGCCCGCGCCCTGAGCGAAGCGACGCAGCACACCTCCGACAGCCAGATCTGGGGCACGCCCCATTACTTCTCGCCAGAGCAGGCCGCCGGCCAACCGGCCAGCCCCGCCTCCGACGTCTACGCCATCGGTGTGGTGATGTTCGAGTTGCTGACCGGCCGGCTGCCCTTCATCGCCGAGACGCACACGGCCCTGGCGCTGAAGCACATGCACGAGCCGCCGCCGCGAGCGTCAGACCTCAACCCGTTGGTCCCGCCGCAACTGGATCAGATCGTGCGCAAGGTCATGTCGAAGGAGCCAGCGGCGCGCTACCGCACAGCCGACCAGTTGGGGCGCATCCTCAGCGCCTACCGCGAGAGCAGCTTGCAGATCACCGGCCCGGCCGCGCCCGTCTCTATTTTGGAGCTGGCCCCGCCAACCTATGAGCAGCCGACGGCGCTGTATGGCCGCTCGGCCGGTCAGGACGAAGCGCTCGGCCCGGCGATCGCCCTCCACAATGGCCCCTGGCCGGAGATAGACTCTATCAGCAACGCCCAAACAGCGCTCTACCCTGCCGCCGGCAAGCGGCCGGAACGCGACTGGGTGGCGATTGTCCTCGGCATCCTGGCCGTCGTGGCCATGCTGGGGCTTATTCCGCTATGGTACTTTGTGTACTTGGCCTATCGAGGCTAAAATCCGTCCGATCGCGTACGGGTAGCCGGAGGCAACTACTATCATGAATTCGACCCGACTGACGAGGTGGCTAGTCTATCTGCTGATAGGCGCGGCCATCGTGGCCGTATTGTGGAGCTATAGCTCTGCGCCCACGCCCCAAAATGAAATCCCGATTAGCCTGTTGGCCCAGGAAATTCAGGCGAACGAAGTCGCCGAGATGCGGGTGTCGGGCGACGGCCGCGAGGTAACCGTCGTCTACGTCGACAGCCAGCGCGCGCCCACACTGGCGGCCATCAGCGATGTCAGTTCGATAGAAGAGGTGTTGGCCACCTACGGCGTGGGCAGCAGCAACTATGCCGACAGCCGGCCTGTCGTGATCTACGAGCAGCCCAGCCAGTGGGGCGGGTTGCTGAACCTGGTCGGCATTTTCCTGCCGGCTCTGCTGGTCATCGGCTTCTTCTACTTCATCTTCCGCCAGGCCCAGGGCACCAACAATCAGGCCATCTCGTTCGGCAAGAGCCGGGCGCGTATGTTCACCGGCGACCATCCCACCATCGGCTTTGAGGATGTGGCCGGCTGTGACGAGGCCAAGGAAGAGCTGCAAGAGATCGTCGAGTTCTTGAAAGAGCCGGAGAAATTCGTCAGCTTCGGGGCGCGCATTCCCAAGGGCGTCTTGCTGGTCGGCAGCCCCGGCACGGGCAAGACGCTATTGGCCAAGGCCGTTTCCGGCGAAGCGGGCGTGCCCTTTTTCTCCATCGCTGGTTCGGAGTTTGTGGAGATGTTCGTCGGCGTCGGCGCCAGCCGCGTGCGCGATCTGTTCGAGCAGGCCAAGCGCAACAGCCCGTGCATCATCTTCATCGACGAGATTGACGCCGTTGGGCGGCAGCGCGGCGCGGGCCTGGGCGGCTCCCATGATGAGCGGGAACAGACACTCAACCAGATTCTTGTCGAAATGGACGGCTTCGACACGGACACGCACGTCATCATCCTGGCGGCCACCAACCGGCCTGACATCCTCGACCCGGCCCTGTTGCGGCCCGGCCGCTTCGATCGGCGGGTGATCATCGACCGGCCCGACATGCGCGGCCGCGAGGCCATCTTCCGCGTCCATCTGCGCGGCAAGCCCATCGCCAACGCCGTCGATGTGGCCGTGCTGGCCAAGGCCACACCTGGCTTCGTCGGCGCGGACATCGAGAACACGGTCAACGAGGCGGCCCTGCTGGCGGCCCGGCGCAACAGGAAGAACATCGGCATGACCGAATTCCAGGAGGCCATCGAGCGCGTCCAGCTGGGGCCGGAGCGCAAGAGCCGCATCATGTCGCCGGAGGAGAAGGAGCTGACCGCCTACCACGAGGCCGGCCACGCTCTGGTCAGCCACTATCTGCCCCATGCGCAGACACTGCGCAAAGTCACCATCATCCCGCGTGGCATGGCCGGTGGCGTCACCTGGTACATGGACGAAGACGCCAGCTTTCTGACCCGCTCTAAGTTCGAGGCCATGATCGCCACGGCGCTGGGCGGCCGCGTGGCCGAGGAGATCGTCTTTAACGAGGTCACCACCGGAGCCAGCAACGACCTGCAACAGGTCACGCGCCTGGCGCGAGCGATGGTGACACAGTATGGCATGAGTACGGAGATGGGGCTGCGCGTCTATGGCGATAAGCAGGAGCTTGTCTTCCTGGGGCGCGAGATCAGCGAGCAGCGCGACTATTCCGATGCCATCGCCGAGCAGATTGACGGCGAGGTGCGCCGCATCATCGACTCCGCCCACAGCCTGGCGATGAAAATCCTGACCGACCACCGCGACAAGTTGGAGTTGGTGTCGCAGCGCTTGCTGGAAGTCGAGACGCTGGAAGCCTCCGAATTCGTTGCCCTGTTGGAAGGCAAGGACGTCGTTGTGCCGTCTAGCACGCCGCCGGGCAGCCCCAAGGTCAACTTGCCCAAGCCCAGCGAGGGCACGGAGCGCCATCGGCCAGCGCTCGATCGCCCACCCTCGCCATCGCCTGCCTGATCGCCTGCGCCTGGCGGCGGGAAAACGTTTCATTTCAGGACAGTTGGTATGTTCGCCGGCATCGACGTTGCCTATGTGTTCGGTTATGCCAATGATGTCCTGCAATCCATCATTGTCATTTTCGGCGCGGCGGTCGTCCTCTATAACGTCCCCCGGCTGCAACGTGGGTCGGTGCAGCGCTCCTTTTCGGCGCTCATCAGCCTGGTGGTCCTTGTTTACCTGACGGAGCTACTGGTTAGCCGGGCTGTTGCTCCGGCGTCGGCCGAGTTCCTGCTGCGCTTGGGCTGGCTTGGCGTGGCCCTGGTGCCGGCGGCCCAATTCCATCTATCTGATGCCCTGTTGCGGACGACAGGCAAGCGCTCGCGACGACGGCGCGTGCTGGTCGTCCTCAGCTATCTGGGCGGCGCGGCCTTCGCTCTGTTGGGCCTGCTTAGCAACTGGGTCGTGGGCGAGCCGTCTGCTCTGGGCGTGACGCCGCGGCTGACCGGGGGGCCGCTCTTCCCGGTGTTCACGGCCTACTTCTGGGGCGCGGCTCTGGGTGGCGTCTACAACGTCTGGCGCGCTCGGCATCGTTGCCTGACGACGACGACACGCCGGCGCATGACCACCACCCTGGCGACCATTCTGGCCGCGCCGCTGGGTGTCTTCCCCTACCTGATGTTGGCCACGCACCCCGCGACCGAGTTGCCTCTGCCACTCTGGCCGGTGTTAATCATTGGCAACCTGGTCGTCAGCATCCTGTTCGCTGTGCTCACGTCGCAACTGGTCTACTTCGGCTCGGCCTCGCCCGACCGCGTTGTGCGCGTGCGGCTCTACAAGTACATGGCCCGTGTGCCGCTGGCGGCGACCATTGTCTTGCTCGTCTTCGTCCTGGTCAGCCGCAGCTCCGGCGTCTTTGGGCTGCACAAAGAGGTTTTGCTTGGCTTTGCTGTGGTGGCCACGGTGATGATCGTCGAGTGGATCATCCACCACTACAAGCAGATGTTCGAGCGCGCCTTCCAACTCAACGACGACCCCGACGTGCGCCGCATCCAGGCGCTGAGCGAGCGCCTGCTGACAACCAGTGACCTGAAGCAGTTCCTCGAAAGCGTGCTGGCGGCCACGTGCGAGGCGGTGCGAACGCCGTCGGCCTTTGTGGCTGCGCTGACGCCTTTGGGGCCGCGGCTGGAAGCAGCCATCGGCCCGCCGGCGACGCTGGAGGGGCTGCCCGACGTCGCCCTGCAGCGCTTCTCGCTGCCGGGCAGCAACGGCCAGGGGCTGGACGAGCCGGCGCGCGACGACAGCTTCTTTGTCTGGGGCGACTACTGGATTCAGCCGCTCTATAACCAGCGTAACGACTTGATGCTCGGCATCCTGGGCATGCGCGCGCGCGCCCCCCAACCCGATCTGGCGGCCGAGGAGTTGGCTTTGCTGGCGCGGCTGCGCGCGCAGGCCGCAGCCGCCCTGGAAGACCACATCTTGCAGCAGGAAGTCTTCGCCGCCGTCGAGGGCATCTTACCGGAGATCACCGCGTTGCAAGAGCGGCGCAGCGCGGCGACGTTTGGCGCGTTGCCTGCGCTGACAGCCGAGAGCGCTCCTTCGACCGACGAGTTGCTGCAAGACCCGGAGTTCGGCAACATGGTCCGCGACGCGCTGACGCACTATTGGGGCGGGCCGAAGCTGACTGAAAGCCCCTTGCTCCAGCTTCAGGTCGTGCAGCGCGAGTTGGAAGGACACGACAACAACCCGGTCAATGCCCTGCGGGCGATTCTGGCCGAGGCTATCCAGCAACAGCGGCCGGACGGCCAGCGCAGCCTGACAACGACCGAGTGGATCCTCTACAACATCCTCGACCTGAAGTTTGTCCAGGGCCGCCGCGTCCGCGACGTAGCCCGCCGCCTGGCCATGAGCGAATCCGACCTCTATCGCAAACAGCGCGTGGCCATTGAAAACGTAGCCCGCACCATCGCCAACATGGAGCGGACTATCCTCGGAGACGAAGAGGAAGACCTTGACTCCATCCCTGTCGACAGCCAATTCATTCCTAACGGATAGCCCCTTTCGCGTCCGCACGGGCGCGCTTCATTGTGAAGAAGTTCCCCTGGCCACCATCGCCGATGCCGTGGGTACGCCCGTCTACGTCTATAGCCGGGCCGATCTGCTCGGCCGGGCGCGGACGTTCCTGGAGGCGACGCGCGCCGCGGCCGGCGACGGCACGCTGATTTGCTACGCCGTCAAGGCTAATGCCAACCCGACGCTGCTGCGCCTGCTGCGTGAAGCCGGCCTGGGCGCGGACGTAACCAGCGGCGGCGAGCTATTCCTGGCCCGCCACGTTGGGGTGGAGCCACAACGGATCATCTACTCCGGCGTGGGCAAGCAGGCCGAGGAGATCGAGGCAGCGCTGGCGGCCGGCATCCGCGCCATCCACATCGAGTCGGAGATGGAACTGGACACCGTAGCCGCGGTCGCGGCGCGGCTGGGGCGGGTTGCTCCGGTGGGCGTGCGTGTCAACCCCAACATCAGCGCGGCCACCCACCCCTACATCAGCACCGGGCTGCACAGCCACAAGTTCGGCGTGCCCCATGAGCGGGCCGTGGCCATTTTGCGCGCCGCCGCGGCCGATCCGTGGCTGCGGCCCGTCGGCCTGGCTGCCCACATCGGCTCGCAGATCACCGAGCTTGACCCGTTCGCTCAGGCGGCGCGCTTCCTGGTTGCTCTGGCCGACGGCCTGGCGGACGAGGGCATCCGGCTGGAGTACCTTGACTGTGGCGGCGGGTTGGGCATCGACTATCAGGGTGGCGCGCCGGGCCTGGCCGATTGGGTGCATGTGATTGGGCCGATTGTCAGGGCGGCGGGCTATGAGCTGGTCATCGAGCCGGGGCGCTCCATCGCCGGCCGGGCCGGGGCGCTGCTGACGCGAGTCGTCTATACCAAGCAGCAGGGCGACAAACGCTTCGTCATCACCGACGCGGGCATGACCGACCTCATCCGGCCGGCACTCTACCAGGCCCATCACCCCATTCTGCCTGTTCGGGCGCGGGGCGGGGTGGAGGAAGTCGTCGATGTCGTCGGCCCTATCTGCGAGACGAGCGACTTCCTGGCCCGCGACCGCGCGCTGCCGCCACTGGCCGCCGGCGACCTGCTGGCGGTGCTGCACGCTGGGGCCTATGGATTCGCCATGAGTTCCAATTACAACGGTCACCTGCGGCCGGCCGAAGTGCTGGTGGACGGGGACAGCTTTGGCGTCATCCGCCGCCGGCAGACCTACGACGATCTAATCGCCGGAACGTGAGGCCGGGACCGCTCTGTCTCAGTCCAGACACGCCTCATAGAGATACTCCCACGTGTAGATGCCCGAATCGTGGCCATCGCTCCAGCGCAGTTGGACGGCGTAAGTGCCCACGGGGGCAATGGCTTCCAGGTTGAGGGCGTCGTCCTGGGCGCGCCGGAGGAGAAGCTTGTCGGCCGGCCGGCCCATGTTATCGTGGCCACCCTGGCAAAGGACGCAGGGGCAGACGGCGCGCAGGCCGGCGAAAGAGTAGCGGCACTCGCGGCCGTCGCTCCAGGTAATAGTCAGGACGCGTTGTGCCCGGTCGGCGACAACGTTGGCTGGTCTGCTTCGCGTAGTCAAGTTCGTTCAGTCCTCTTACAATCTGTCGCGTGGAGAGCAACCGGGCGCTCCCGGCGCCCGGCCGTTCCCACGCTTGTCTGACAGTCGCCTGTTTGACAGGCGCTTGTCTGACAGTGATTCTTGCTCCTAGCCCGCCAGCATCCCCAGCCGTGCGTCGATCTCTTCGCGGCTGGCGCTCAGCTGGGCCAGCTTCTCGCGCTCCTTTTGCACAACGGCTGCCGGGGCCTTCTGGGCGAAGGGGCTATCGAGCAAGCTGGTCAATCGGGCGATCTGCTTGTCCAACTCGGCCAGCTCTTTGGTCAGGCGGGCCTGCTCGGCGTCCAGATCGACCATGCCGGCCAGAGGCAAGTAGGCGGTGATGGGGCCTAGCGCCACGGTTAAGGCTTGCGCCGGCGGTTCGGCGGTCGCGGTGATACTCAGGTGGGCGTCGTCTAGCCGGGCCAGGGCGACCAGGATGGGCCGCTGGCTGGCCAGAAAGGCGGCGCGGTCGCCGGCGACGATGACGGCGGGAATGTAGCGGGCCGGGGCAACGCCCTGTTCGGCGCGGACGTTGCGAATGCGGCGGATGAGTTCGCGCACCGCCTCGAAGTCGGCCGCGGCGCTGCCCTCGCCCAGAGCGATGGGCTTGGGCCAATCGGCGATGATCAGCGCCTCGCCCCAGCCACCCGGCGGCACAATATCCAGCCCGGACTCCGTGACTGCCCGGCGCAACTGTTGCCACGTCTCCTCGGTCACGTAGGGGATGAACGGATGCAGCAACCGTAGGGCGTAGTCGAGTGTCGTCACCAGCGTGTCCAGCGTCGCGCGCGTGGTTTCGCCGCCAGCATTCAGTTGCACTTTGGTGATCTCCACGTACCAGTCCGCGAAGTCGCCCCACAGGAAGTCATAGATTTGCCGTCCCGCTTCGCCGTAAAGATAGCCATCCATGAGCCGGTCGACGGTGGCAATGGTTTCGCTCAGGCGGGTTAGAATCCAGCGATCGGCCGGGCTGTAGGCGACCGGCGCGCCCGTTGCC
>DAOSMQ010000086.1:0-7861 GCA_035372725.1 Promineifilum sp. (SeqCode) | reverse complement strand
TCTGGTAGGCCGAGGCCGAACTGATGAAGACGAGCCCGCCCACCCGGCCGCGGAACAGATCGAGATCGACGGCGACGTGATCGGGCGTGAAGGCGATCCAATCGACGACGGCGTCGAAGGTGTGGCCGGACAGGGCCGCGGCGGCCGAGGCCGGCTCGCGGATGTCGGCCGGCAACACGTGGGCCGCCGCCGGGATGGGCCGGAAGTCCGTCCGGCCACGGTTAAGCAAATAGAGGTCGATGCCGGCGTCAACGGCCAACGCTGTGCAGGCCGAACTGATGATGCCGCTGCCGCCAATGAACAAAACTTTCATCGTCGCTTCTCCACCACCACGGGGACGCCCCCGCGCGGCCGTAGGGTTACCAGGGCGTGCCCCTCGATCGGCTCCGACCAGCACGGGCTGAAACGGAAGTGCTGGGCAATCGTGGGGATGATAATCAGGCTTTCCATCAGGGCAAAGTAGTTGCCGATGCACTGCCGCGCGCCGCCGCCGAAGGGGAAGTAGGCGAAGCGCGGCCGGGCCGCCACCAGCTCCGGCGCGAAGCGGTCGGGATCGAAGCGCTCCGGGTCGGGCCAGAAGTCCGGCCGCCGGTGGATGGTGTAGGGACTCATGGCCACGATCGCCCCGGCGGGGATGTCGTAGCCGCCGATCACATCGTCGGCCAGCGCCCGGCGGCTGATCGACCAGGCCGAGGGGTAGAGGCGCATGGCCTCCTGCACCACGCGGTCAGTGTAGACCAGCCGCGGGAAGTCGGCCATCGCCGGCGCGGCCCCGCCCAGCGTGTCTACCTCGGCCTCCAGCCGTTCGACGACCTGCGGCGACTGGGCCAGCAGGTACCACGTCCAACTGAGCGTGTTGGCGGTCGTCTCATGGCCGGCCACCAGCAGGGTCATCACCTCGTCGCGCACCTGCCGGTCGGGCATGGCGCTGCCGTCGTCGTAGCGAGCATTGAGAAGCATGGTCAGCAGGTCGTCGCGCTGTCGTTCCGGGTGGGCGCGCCGCTCGTCGATGATGGCAAAAACGATGGTGTCCAGCAACGCTATGGCCTCGCGCACCTTGCGGTGGCGGGGTTTGCCGATGGTCACCATCGTGTCCATGGCCTCGCCGATCTCGTCGGCCCGGCCGCTGATGTCGAAGCCGAAAAGAGCCAACGTAACGATGTCGAGCGTCAGGCGCATCATCTCGCGGGCGATGTCGACCGGTTGGCCCGGCGGCGCGGCCGCCAGCCGCTCGACAGTGCGGCCGGCGGCGTCGGTCATCAATTGGGCGAAGGCAGGCAGGCTGCGGCGATGGAAAGCGGGCTGGATGAGCCGCCGTTGCTCGCGCCAGAGCGGGTTCTCGCTGGTCAGCAGCCCCTGTCCGGTCAGCGCCTCCAGCATGTATTTATTGAGGTAGGTATTCTTGTTGTAACTCTGTCCGTTGGTCTGCAAGACGTGCTGAACATAGTCGGGGTGGTTGATCAGATAGGCCGGCTCGACGCTGGAGCGGTATTGGACGATGTCGCCGTAGGTCTGCGTCAACCAGACAAAGAAGCGCAGCGGGTCACGGATTTCCTCGCGGCCGCCGCTGGCGCTGGGCGGGTGCTTCTGGCCATCTTGTTCTGTCTCTACTGCCATGACAAGCCTCCTGTGAACGATCGCCGGTCGCTCTGCCCGGCAAAGGGGCCGGACGGCCCATGCACTCTACGCGCGGCGCGAAGGCCGGGTTGCGCCTCTTGTTCGCGGCTGTCGCGCTCGCCGACAAGTTTCCCGGCCAGAGAATTGGGCTATAATTGCTCTCGGTTCTATCATAACATAGACAGCGTGATGCCCGTAACAGGCAGCATTATACAACGTTCGCTGCGGCGTTTACGCGGAACCGCACAGCGACAAGACCGAGGTGCACAGTGACCCAACGACTCTTCGACCATTTTGGCGCGCGTGCGCAACTGAAAGGAACCCCATTCACCTACTACCGTCTCGACAAACTGGGGCGCATTGCCGACATCGACCGCCTGCCCTTCTCCATCAAGGTACTACTGGAAGCGGTTCTGCGAACGACGGACGGCTACGCGGTCATGCCCCAGGACGTGGAACGACTGGCCCGCTGGTCGCCGCAGATGACAGACTCGTTTGAGGTACCCTTCAAGCCCGGTCGCGTCATCCTGCAAGACTTCACCGGCGTGCCGGCTGTGGTCGACCTGGCCGCCATGCGTTCGGCCATGGCCCGCCTGGGCGGCAACGCCGACCGCATTAACCCCATTGTCCCCGTCGATCTGGTCATCGACCATTCCGTCCAGGTGGATCAGTTCGGCTCGGCCTTCGCTCTGTTCTATAACGCCGAGCGCGAATTCGAGCGCAACCGCGAGCGGTATGAGTTTCTAAAGTGGGGCCAGACGGCGTTCGAGAACTTCCGCGTCGTGCCTCCGGCCACGGGCATCGTCCACCAGGTAAACCTGGAATACCTCGGCCAGGTGGTCATGAGCAAGCCAGAGGGCGACGACCGCGTGGCCTTTCCCGATAGCCTCGTGGGCACCGACTCGCACACGACGATGATCAACGGCCTGGGCGTGTTGGGCTGGGGCGTCGGCGGCATTGAGGCCGAAGCGGTCATGCTCGGCCAGCCCATCTACATGCTGACGCCGGAAGTGGTCGGTGTGCGTCTCATAGGTGGCCTGCCGGAGGGGGCCACGGCAACCGACCTGGTGCTGCGCATCACGGAGATGCTGCGCAAGAAGGGTGTCGTCGGTAAGTTTGTCGAGTACTTCGGCCCCGGCCTTAGCAATATGACCCTGGCCGACCGGGCGACCATCGCCAACATGTGCCCGGAGTATGGGGCCACGGTGGGCTTCTTCCCGGTGGACGACGAGACGCTCAACTACATGCGCAATACTGGCCGCCCGGCGGAGCTTGTCGATCTTGTGGAGCGCTATACGAAGGAACAGGGCCTCTTCCGCACCGAGGCCACGCCCGACCCCGTTTTCTCCGATACCATCGAACTGGACCTGGCCACTATCGAGCCGAGTCTGGCCGGGCCGAAGCTGCCGCAGGACCGCGTCTCGCTCAAGAACATGAAGACCACCTTTCGCCAGCAGCTGCTCGCCCCGGTGGGGCCGCGCGGCTTTGGCCTCAGCGAGGCCGACCTGGCGCGCACGGCCGAGGTCAGCAACGGCAAGACGACGGAGATCAGCCACGGCGCTGTCGTCATCGCCGCCATCACCAGCTGCACCAACACCTCCAACCCCAGCGTCATGCTCGGCGCGGGCCTGCTGGCCAAGAAGGCCGTTGAAGCCGGGCTGCACGTGCCGCCCTACGTCAAGACCAGCCTGGCCCCCGGCTCGCGCGTCGTCGAGGACTACCTGAAGCAGTCGGGCTTGCTGCCCTATCTGGAACAGTTGGGCTTCAACATCGTCGGTTTCGGCTGCACAACCTGCATCGGCAACTCTGGCCCCCTGCCCGAAGAGGTCAGCCAGGCCATTCAGGAAGGCGACCTGGTCGTCTCCTCCGTCCTCAGCGGCAACCGCAACTTCGAGGGGCGCGTCCACCCGGAGTCGCGCAGCAACTTCCTGGCCTCGCCGCCGCTGGTAGTGGCCTACGCCCTGGCCGGCCGGGCCGACATCGACATGTACAATGAGCCGCTGGGCATCGGTCGCGACGGCGAGCCGGTCTACCTGCGCGAGATCTGGCCGAGCAACGCCGAGATCAAACGCACACTGGCGCAGTCGCTGACGCCGGCGATGTTTACCGAGCAGTATGCCAACGTCTTCAGCGGCAACGAGATGTGGAACCGCATCACCCGCGCCGGCGGGGCGCAATACAAGTGGGACAACGCCTCGACCTACATCCAGGAGCCGCCGTTTTTCATTGGTCTGTCGCGCGAGGTACAGCCCATCAGCAACATCAGTGGCGCGCGCGTCCTGGTGAAGGTCGGCGACTCCATCACCACCGACCACATCTCGCCGGCCGGCTCTATCTCGCGCACCAGTCCGGCGGCGCAATACCTGATCAACCACGGCGTCGAGCCGCGCGACTTTAACTCCTACGGCTCGCGGCGCGGCAATGACCGGGTGATGACCCGCGGCACATTCGCCAACATCCGCCTGCGCAACCAGATGGCTCCCGGCACCGAGGGCGGCATGACCACCTATCTGCCCACGGACGAGGTCATGACCATCTTTGACGCCTCGCTGAAATATTGCCAGACCAACACGCCGCTGGTGGTGCTGGCCGGGCGCGAGTACGGCACGGGCAGCTCGCGCGACTGGGCCGCCAAGGGGCCGCTGCTGCTGGGCGTGCGTCTGGTCATCGCCGAGAGCTTCGAGCGCATCCACCGCAGCAACCTGGTGGGCATGGGCATTCTGCCGCTCCAGTTTAAGCCGGGCCAGAACCCGCAAACGCTGGGGCTGGACGGCACAGAGGTCTACGCGACGGTCAACCTGAGCGACGACCTCAAGCCGTTGCAAGACGTGACGGTGCGCGCCGAATTCGCCGACGGCCGCGTCATGACCTTCGAGACCACCTGCCGCATCGATACGCCGGTGGAGATCGACTACTATCGCAATGGCGGCATCCTCCACACCGTCTTGCGCAACTTCCTGAAGTGAACGACCAAGGATCGCGTATGACTGATGAACTGCGCCCCGGACGCAACAACGGGCAGGCGACCCGCCGCGGGCGGCGGGTCGCCTGCCTGGGGCTACTCCTGGCGCTGCTGCTGACCGCCTGCCGCAACAGCGGCCAACCAGAAGCGATCGTGAACGGCGCGGCCATGCACCGCGCCAATCCGGCCCGCACCGGCGTCTTTCAGACCGAGGGACTGGCCAAATACAGCGACATCAAGTGGCAGTTCCAGGCCGAGGACTGGGTCTTTGGCGCGCCGGCGGTGCTGGGCGATGCCGTTTATACCGTTAGCTACGACGGCAACGTCTACGCGCTGGATCGCGAGACGGGCGCGGAGCGCTGGCGCTTCGAGACCGAGCAGCCCATCATCGCCGCGCCGGCCGCGGCCGATGGCCTGATCTTCGTCGCCGGCATGGACGGCAACGTCTATGCCCTGAGCGCGGCTGATGGCGCGGAGCGCTGGCGCATCGCTCTAGGCAGCGGCGCTGCCGGCGACGGCATCACCGGTTCTCCCGCCGTTGTCGGCGATACGGTCTACGTTGCCGGCGAGAGCGGCCTGCTGTTGGCTTTGGAGGCGGAGACGGGCGCGGAGCGCTGGCGCTTCCAGAAGGAGGGCCAGGCCATTGCCTTTTCGCCGGCTGTCGCCAACGGGACGATCTATGTGGGCGTCGCCAATGGCCTTCTCTATGCCCTGGACGCCGCGACCGGCGCGGAGCAATGGACATTCGACCCGGTCGGAGAGCAAGCCGAGCGCTATAGCCCGACGGCCGATGTGGTCGCCGGCGACGGCGTCGTCTACTTCACGACTGTCGACCACAACCTCGCCGGCCAGCTCTTCGCCATCGATACAACCACCCACACGGCGCGCTGGGTCTACCAGACCGACACCGAGAACTTCTCCGCGCCAGCGCTGGCCGGCGACCTGCTCATCTGGGGTGGGCTGGATAAGAGCATCCACGCCATCAGCGCGGCGACAGGCGAACCGGCATGGGACTTCGCCACGGGCGACATCGTTTTCTCCGCGCCGGCCGTTGCCGGCGACCTGGTCTATGTCGGCGGCGCGGACAAGAATCTCTACGCTCTGAACACGGCCGACGGCCAGGTGCGCTGGCAGTTCCGGGCCGATTCCGGCGTCTCTTCCGCGACCGTCGCCGACGGCGCGGTCTTTGTCGGCACAGAGCGAGGCCTGCTCTACGCGCTGGAGTAGCCGTCGCTGCGCCGCAATCCTGTTATCCGAAAGCTGATAAGGAGTCAACGATGAATCACGATCACGACATTGAACCCGACATGCTGGCCGAGACCGAGCTTTTCGCCGTCTGGCGCAACGAAGAGGAAGACGGCTACATGTATCACCTTGAACTGGGCGGGCTAACACTCCATCTGACCCCGGAGGAGTGGGAAGAGTTAGTCCTCCTGGTGCGCCAGGCTTCGGCCTAAGGCGATGCCCGCCGTGAAAATCGGTGACGAACGGCCCCGCTACGTCCCGATGATTCGGGACATGGCCGACACCGACCGGCCGCGAGAGCGCCTCATCCAGATTGGGGCTGAGGCCCTCTCGACGGCCGAGCTGCTGGCTATCGTGCTGCGCAGCGGCCTGCAAGGCGAGAACGTCTTGCGCCTGGCGGAGCGGCTGCTCATCCAGTTTGACCATCTGCCCGGCCTGGCGCGGGCCAGCGTGACCGAGCTAACCGCGGCCAACGGCATCGGCCCGGCCAAGGCGGCCGAGATCAAGGCGGCGCTGGAGATCGGCCGGCGGCTGGTGGCCAGCTCGCCAGAGGAACGACCGCGCGTTACCACGCCCGACGATGCGTTCCACCTGCTCAAGTCCGAGATGATGTTCCAGGAACAGGAACACTTGCGGCTCATCCTGCTGGATACGCGCAACTGCGTCTTGCGAACGCCAACGCTCTACGTCGGCAGCCTTAACACCTCGGTCGTGCGCGTCGGCGAGTTGTTCCGCGCCGCCATCCGCGAAAACGCCGCCGCGCTCATTATCACCCACAACCACCCCTCTGGCGACCCGGCCCCCTCGCCGGAGGACATCGCTGTGACCCGGCAGATCGTCCAGGCGGGCAAGTTGCTCGACGTGGCCGTGCTCGACCACATCATCATCGGCCACGGCCGGTTTGTGTCGCTGAAGCAGCGGGGGTTGGGCTTCGACCGCTAGTCGCGGCGCGCTCTACTCAACAACGAGGGCTATGTCCGACACCTCGGTCGTGAAGGTGTGGCCCGACCCCACCAGCGTCACGCTCTCGATATAGCGTGGCGGCAAGAAGCCCTGCACAGCCAATTCCTGAATGAGATCGACATCGTAGAAGAAGAACTGCCCCAGTGGCGTGCGTTCGTGCGGCCGCTGCACAACAGCGCAGGAGATGCACGCGCCCGGCGTCAGGTTGTCGTCAATCGTCCCCTGGGCAAAGAAGCCGTGTTGCCAGACGCGGCTCACGCCGCTGTCGTCGATATAGTTGACGATGATGAACAGCGGGCACTCGCTGCCCTGCACGCCACAAACGCCCAGGCTTTGATTGACAATTCTCAACGTGGCCGACAGACGCAACGAGTCGTAACCAGAGACATCCTGGTTGATCGACTGCGTCAGGCGCACATCGGCATGGCCGACGCCTTCGCGCGTGAAACGCAATACCGGGTTGCGGCCGACGGAAGTGACACTCGTCTCGCCCTTCGGTTGGTCAGGCAGTTCCACCTGCCAGGCAAATGAGGCCCAGTTATCAAGGCCCTGGCTGAAGTCGCCGTTGCGGATCAGGTCACGGGCTGGATCGAGCGGGCCGGTTGGCGGCCCGCCGGCGGCGATTTCGACCCGTTCGCCCTGGCTGATGGTTAATGTCTCGCCCATCGCCGTCACGACGGCCGCGCCCTCGCTTTGGACGGTAATCTGAGTTGCCTCGCTGTTGACCTCGACTGTGTAGCGGCCGGGATCGCGTATGTCGGCCGTGGCCTGGGGCGTGGTCAGGCTCATGGTCACCGATCGCCCCTCGAAGGGCGGCAGAAAGAAGCGCAACTGCCCGGCCTGCACCTCCAGGTCGAGCACATACGGCTGGTCGCTGCGCCGGAAGCGGGGCGCGGTCGCCTGGGCCAGGCGCGCCGTCGAGTTGCCGGAGAGCTGCAACACGGCCAGCGGCTCGTCGGCGTCGGGCGGCATGACGTTGATGAGGGCGGAGGCAGTCGTGTCTGTCTGGATGGTCGTCGCCCCCTCGACGGATTGCGGCGGCTCGCCGACAAGCACAGCGCGGCGGGGGCCGTT
>DAOSMQ010000085.1:5228-7937 GCA_035372725.1 Promineifilum sp. (SeqCode) | reverse complement strand
GGGGCCTCGGTGGCTTCGGCCGGGGCCTCGGTGGAGACGGCTTCCTCGACTGGGGTTTCCGTTGTGCCCCCGCCGCCACAAGCCACCAGAGCCAGGGCCAATACGAATACCAGCAAAGCCAGCAAAGATCGTTGTTTCATTGTTCCTCTCCTCTATTCCTTTTTCAACGTGATCGTAAAGCGTTTGCTTTACAGTGAGCCAATTTCTCGGCGCGTTGCCGGGGCAAGCCCGGCTTCTGACAGACGAACTCTCGACCTCTCGTGTCTCTTTGCGACAACGACTTCCGTCCCTGCCACCACCTCCTCAATACTACCGGATGTCAATAAACATAGCCCAGTCTCTGGGCTATGGGGATGGAATTCTAGTGAACCCGTTGCGACTTGTCAAACAGCCATTCGGCCACGACTACGGCCGAATGGCCTACTCGTAATCTTCCAGCACTTCGGTGTACTGCCCGGTCACCATGAAGACGACGCGCTCGGCCAGGTTGGTGGTGCGGTCGCCGATGCGCTCCAGGTTGTGGGCGATCCACAGCAGGTAGGTGGGCAGCTCGGCGATGCTCTGCGTGTGCATCGTTTGCATGGCTTCGGCAAAGAACTTGCGATAGTGGCGGTTGATCTTCTGGTCGCGCTTGACGATGGCCGAGGCTTTCTCGGCGTCGCGATCCATGTAGGCCGTGATGGCCCGGTTGAGCATGTCGCGGGCGCGCTTGGACATCTTGGGCAGGCGCGACAGCTTGAGGCGCTTGGGCGGCTCCTCGGCCGTCTCCGGCGCGCCGTCCACGCTTACCGGCTCCGGCACATAGTCCACTTCGGCGGCCGACTCGTCGGCCAGGCCGTCCTCATCTTCCAGAAACTCTGGCGGTTCCGGCAAGGGCAGCGACATCCCGCTCATGCGCGTGACGATGCGAGCGATGCCGGCGGCGTGGTCGCCAATACGCTCTAGTTCAATGGCAAAGTGGATGGCGGCGATGACCGTGCGCAGGTCGCGGGCCATGGGCTGCTGCGTGGCCAGGACGATGTAGCACTTCTCCTCTATCTGGAAGCGCAGCCGGTTAATGTCGGCGTCGCCGGCGATGACCGCTTCGGCCATGGCGGCGTTGCTGGTCATCAGCGACTCGACGGCATTGCCGATGGCCGTGTCAACCATGCTGCCCATGACCAGGATGGACTGGTTGATCTCGTTGAGTTCCGTATCGAGCAAGGCGCGTGTCGTCATAGCGACGATCCTACCTCCGAACCCCCTAATTGGGCCAGCAAGGCGTCTACAGCTGCGGCGTCATCGACCAACGGCGCGCCGTGGCCACAGGCGACAACGCGCGGCGCAAGGCCCAGTAGCCGCGCGGCCGTGCGCTTGGTCGCCGACGGGTCAGCCGTCATGCGCGGTGGCGAGAGTTGCAGCCGGTTGTCGCGCGTGTTTAGCGCGTCGGCGGCGAAGACGATGCCGGCCGCCGGACAATGGAGCGTGTACTGGTCGGGCGTGTGGCCCGGCGCGGCTAGCACGCGCGACCGGCCCAGGATGGGCAGTTCGTCGCCGTCGGCCACCGGCCGGATGGCGGCGCGATCCACAGCCCCATAGCGCACAAAGCGATCGACGATGAATTGCACCAGCCGGGGCATATGCTTGGGCGAGCGCCCCTCGACCAGCAGCGCCGCCGTCGCCGCCGAGGCGTAGACCGTGGCCCCGGAGCGCTGCTGCACGGCCGCGGCGCTGCCGGCATGATCCAGGTCGGCGTGGGTGATGAAAATACGCTTCAGGTCAGAGGGCCGCCCGCCGAACTCGGCCAGGCGGTCGAAGATGACATCGGCCTTGCCGGGCGTGGCCGCGTCGATGAGCGTGAAGCCGTCGGGATCGTGGCACAGGTAGCAGTTGACGCTGCCGGCGTCGATCCACAGCACATCGGCCCACGAAGGCGCGCCGAGGCCGGCCTCAGGTGTCGGCGACTCAGGCGTCGGCGACTCAGGCGTCGGCATCGACGGTCTCCTCCAGAAGGTGGGCGGCTCTGGCGTCGAAGGCCGCCCGTATGGCTTCGTAGTCGGCGCGGGGCAATGGCTTCAGCCCCATTGTCTGCTGGCGTAGCACGGCCGATAGCTTGGAGAAGTGCGTTGCCGGGAGGCGCGACTCCTTCACGTCCAGGGTATCAATGTTCTGCGTCGTGAAGACGATCACGGGCAGCACCGGCACGTCGGCGTTGGGCGCGGCGTCCTTCACCAGGGCGGCGACTCTGGCGGTCATGGCCTCGGCCTCGCGGGTGGGGTTGCCCAACCCTTCGCGGCCGAAATAGCGCCGCATGCCCAGCCCCGTCTGCCGCCACTGGTCGCCGTGGGCGCTGATGTTGCCGCCCTGGTACTTGGCCAGCAGCACGACGACGCTGGTTGGCAGCAACAAGACGTGGGGCGCGGGCAGCAGATAGTGGTAGAGGCGGCCGTCCTTGCGGGCAAACTTGCCCGCGGCTCTGTCCAACACCTGGTCGGGGCGCGGCCGGCGCAGATAGCGCTGCGACAGGAAGAGGCCGACCTGCGACAAGGCAAAGCCAATCACCAGCGCGGCTAACTGGAAGAGGAAGATGCGCGGGTCGCGGCTGAAAAAGATGATCAGCAGCCCGCCCACCAACACCAGCAGGCCCGCCAGGCTGATCAGCTGTGCCGCCCGGCCCAGCCGGGCGATTCGTTTCTCGTCACGCAATACGATCATAGTATGCTTCGTTGC
>DAOSMQ010000085.1:0-5128 GCA_035372725.1 Promineifilum sp. (SeqCode) | reverse complement strand
CGCCCCAACACCAGGCAGGCGTTCTGCCCGCCCAGCCCAAACGAGTTCTTCAGGGCGATGCGGATGTCGGCCGGGCGCGGCACGTTGGGCACGTAGTCCAAGTCGCACTCCGGGTCGGGCGTCTCGTAGTTCCACGTCGGCGGGATCAGCCCGCGCGACAGGGCCAGCGTGGTGAAGATGGACTCGATTGTGCCCGCGCCGCCCATGGCGTGGCCCATCGCCGACTTGGTGCTGCTGATGGGCACTTCGTAGGCGCGCTCACCGAACAGCCGCTTGATGGCCAGCGTCTCCGTGGCATCGTTGACCGGCGTCGATGTGCCGTGGGCGTTGATATAGCTGACGTCCTCCGGCGACAGCGCGGCGTCGTCCAGCGCCCACTGCATGGCCCGGATGGCTCCCTTGGCCTCCGGGTCGGGCGCGGCGACGTGGTAGGCGTCCGACGAGGTGGCGTGGCCCAGCACTTCGCCATAGATGCGCGCGCCGCGGGCCACGGCCGTCTCCAGCCGCTCCAGCACGACGATGCCGGCTCCCTCGGCCAGGATGAAGCCGTCGCGGTCGCGGTCGAAGGGCCGGCTGGCCCGCTCCGGGGCGTCGTTAAAGTGGGTCGAAAGCGCCCGCATGGCCCCAAAGCCGGCGATGGCCGCCTCGTGGATGAGACCCTCCACGCCGCCGGCAAACACCGTATCGACGACGCCGCGGCGGATCAGTTCCGCCGCCTCGCCGACGGTCTGTGTGCCCGTGGCGCAGGCGGCCACGGTCGTGCCGATTGGCCCAGTCGATCCGGTCATCAGGCTGACGTGGTGGGAGGGCATGTTGGCCAGAAACATCGTCATGGCAAAGGGGTTAACCGCCCGCGCGCCGCGCTCGCGGAAAACGTCATACTCCTCGAAGGCGCGCTCGATGCCACCCACGGCCGTGCCGATGTGGACGCCGGTGCGGTCGGGGTCGGGCGCGCGCTCCGGCAAGCCGGCGTCGGCCAGGGCCATGCGCGCCGCGGCCACGGTCAGCTGCGAGGCGCGCGACATGCGCCGCGCTTCCTTGAAGTCCATGTGGTCACGGGCGTTGAAGCCCTTAACCTCGCCGGCGATGCGCGTGGCCAGGTCGGTGGCGTCAAATTGGGTGATGGGACCGATGCCGGAGACGCCGGCCAGCAGGTTAGCCCAGCTCTCCTCCACAGAGTGGCCCAGCGGGCTGATCATGCCCATGCCGGTGATGACAACGCGCGGGCGTCCGCGCGCGTCTAGCAGTGTGTCTTTCATGTTGTTTCCTTTTATCGCAAGAGGCCAGGGACCAGAGCTTCTTCCTAGTCCCTAGCCCCTAGTCCCTAGCCCCTGCTTGGCGTTGACCTGTTATCTCGCCAGCCGTTCGGCAATGGCGGCGACGATGCCGCGCTCGGCCACCTGTCGCGCCTGGCCAATGGCCTGCCGGATGGCGTAGGCATTGGAGCGGCCGTGAGCAATAATCACAACCCCGTTGACGCCCAGAAGTGGCGCGCCGCCGACTTCATCAGGGTTCAACTGGTCGCGCACGCGCCGGAAGGCCGGCCGCGCCAGCGCCCCGCCGATCTTGGTCAGTGTGCCGGCCATGATGTACTTGCGGATGGTGTCGGACATGTAGCCGGCTACGGCCTCGGCCGTCTTCATCATGATGTTGCCGGCAAAGCCGTCGATAACGCCGACCTCGGCCGCGCCGGCGACGAACTCTTTCGGCTCGATGTTGCCGACGTAGTTCAGCCCGCTGGCCGCCAGCAGAGGAATGGCCTCCTTAACCAGCTTGTTGCCCTTGCCCTCCTCCTCGCCGTTGGAGATGAGGGCCACGCGCGGCCGGGCAATGCCCCGCATCCGCTCCACGTAGACGCTGCCCATCTGGCCGAACTGGAGCAGGTATTCCGGCCTGGCGTCGGCGTTGGCGCCGTTGTCGATGAGCATGGGCTTGCTCTCGATGGGGAAGATGACACCCATCGCCGGGCGCAACACGCCAGAGATGCGCCCCAGGCCGGTCTGTCGCAAGGTAGACACAGCCAGAATTGCGCCGGTGTTGCCCGCGCTGACGAAAGCGTCGGCCTCGCCAGCGCGCACCAGCGCCAGGCCGACGTGCATCGACGACTGCCGCTTGTCGCGCGCCGCGGCCGAGGGCGAGTCCTTCATGCCGATGGCCTCGGCGGCGTGGCGCACCTCAATGGCCAACCCGGCCGTGTCGTGGGCTTTCAGTTCCGCTTCAATCCGCCGCTGGTCGCCGACCAGGATGATCGCGTCGCCGAAACTGCGCGCGGCCTGCACTGCCCCGGCCACGTCCGGCCCAGGATGGTCATCGCTCCCCATCGCGTCAACAACGATCCGCATAGCTACCTGCCTGTGAACAGATTAACGGGCGATTCTAGCACAATTGTGGGGATTCGCGATGGGGCGGAATTCTTCTAGCGAGCGATGGCCACCAACGGCAGAGGGACAAAGCAGAGGAAGAACAGCGCCAGGGTCAGCACGCCCAGCACCCGGCGGCGCGGGTCGAGGCCGCTGATGTCCTCCAGCGGCCGGGCGTGGTAGCGACCGAAGGCCAATAGCAGCACAATCCACAGCCCCCACGTCACTGCCGGCGCGCCTTGCAGCCAGGAGTAGACAATGATGAGGGCCAGGCTGAGAATGACCGGCCAGAAGAGCCGCCGCGCCCGGTCGCCGAGGAGCGAGTAAGCGATGTGGCCTCCGTCAAGCTGCCCCACCGGTATGAGATTCAACCCGGTGACGAACAGCCCCACCCAGCCGGCCCAGGCGACCTGATTCAGGTAGACATCGACGCCACCGCCAGGCAGGACACGGCCGAACACGACCAGCTTGGCCAGGAGATAGAGGAGCGAGTTGCCTTCAAACGGCTGGCCGGGCGCGATCGGCCCCAGGTCAGAGGTCGCCAGGCCATAGAGCAGCAGTGGCAGAGCGAAGGCCAGCCCCGCCAGCGGCCCGGCCACGGCCACGTCGAATAGCGCCCGCCGGTTACTGGCCGGCCCGCGCAGTTGGATGAACGCGCCCAGCGTGCCGAAGTAGGAGAACGGCATGGGGATGAAGAAGGGCAGTGTCACGGGGACATCATGGCGGCGAGCGGCGAAGTAGTGGCCCATCTCGTGCGCGCCCAGAATGAGCAGGATGCTGGCAGCGAAGGGCCAGCCGCGCCAGATTTGCAGCGCCTCCGCCTGCGTCGTCGCGCCATAGCCCGCGCCAACGTACAGCGTCGAGGCGATGGTCAGCAGGAAGAGGACGAGGTTGATGATCCAGCGCGTGCGCCCGTGGGTGAAGACGACCGGCAGAGCGACGACCGAGGTGCGGCCGTCGTCTTCCGTGGTGACCATCGGCGTATAGCCGTAACGCTCAAAGCGGCGGCGCAACTCGCCGTAGCAGTCGGCCGGTTCACACAGCAGGCGTCCGCGGAAGCGAATGTGGCCCTTGTTGGGATAGTCGAGCGTCGTGTCGGCAACGGCGAACAGGCCGTCCAACTCCCGGCGCAGGGCATCGACCTGTTCAAAGAGCCGGGTGTCCGGCTCTGGCGGCAGTGGCGTTTCCATGTGGGCTTCGGCGCTGGCTAGCGATCCGCCTTGGTGTCGTCGGGAGCAGACTGGGCGGCCGGCTCGGCGGCGGCATCCTCGTCGTCGCCCCAGTTGATGATCCAGATGCACGCCCCGGCTACCAGCGTGGTGATGAGGATGAGCCAGAACCACTGCATGGGCAGCAGGCCGACGTCGCGCGCCTCGTAAATAAGGATGGCGTTCATGCCAACGGCCAGGACGATCCAGGCCGCCAGACTCGTATGGCGCAGAACCCAGTCTTTGATGGCTTGCATGGGTCTAGATGATAGCGAGGTTGCCCCAGAAATGCACACCTTCTAACCAGAGGCCAGTCCGGGCGTGCTCTCTTCCTCCCCCCTGCCCACCTGCCCCTGTGCTCCCCAGCTTTCCCACGCCGCCCAGGCCGCGGCCACCTGCGCCTCCGTCTCGCGCAACAACCCATCAGTGGTGATCACCACATTCGCGCGGGCGATCTTGTCTGCCTGGGGACTTTGCGCGTCGATGCGCGCGGCGGCGCTGGCCTCGTCCATGCCCCGGCAGACGCGCAGGCGGGCCATCTGCGTCTCGCGCGCGCAGGCCGTCACCCAGACCTGATCGCACATGGCGGCCAGCGGCTCGTCCAGCAGCTTGATGGCCTCGATGACGATCACCGGCGCGTCGCTGGCGGCCACGCGCCGGGCGATGGCCAGCCGCACGGCCGGATGCAGGATGGCCTCCAGTTGTCCCAGACGCGCCGGGTCGCCGAAGACGATGGCCCCCAGGGCGGCGCGGTCGATGCCGCCATTGGCGCGACGCACGCCCTCGCCAAAGACGGCCACCACTTGCGCCTGGATGCCGGTGTCGCTGGCCAGCAGTTCGTGGACGACGCCATCGGCGTCGATGGTCAGCGCGCCCCGCTCGGCGGCCAGCCGCATCACGGCCATGGCGCAGCTGGTGCTGGAGCGCGCACCGGCCAGGTTTGCGCTGGCAGGGCACTCCATGGGTGGCAGGGTTGCCATGGAGGTCGTGCGCATGGCACCCGAGCGCGTGCTGCGGCTGGCCTTGCTGGATACCGGCCATCTGGCGCGTCCGGCAGGCGAGGCGGGCGAGCAGGAAGCTGACAAGCGCTATGCATTGCTGCAGGTAGCGCGCACACAAGGGGTGGCTGCCATGGCCCATGCCTGGGTACAAGGTATGGTGCACCCGGATCGCCTGCGCGACGCCGCCTTGGTCGACGCCGTCGTTACCATGTTCGCACGCAAAAGCGCAGATGGATTCGCTGCCCAGATTGAAGCGCTTTTGCATCGGCCCGATGCCTCGGAAGTGTTGCGCAACATTGCAGTGCCCACCCTGTTCCTGTGCGGGGCGCAGGATGTCTGGTCGTCGCCAGAACAGCACCAGCAGATGTGCGACCTGGTACCCGGGGCAGTGCTGGATGTGGTGGACAACGCGGGCCACATGGCGCCGATGGAGCGCCCTGAAGCAGTGGTGCAATGCTTCACACGCTGGCTGCAGCGTCGCTGAAGTCGGGGAGCGCTGGTCGCGTTACAGGGCAGTGCGCAGTGTCCAGATTTCCGGGAACAGCACCACGTCGAGCAT
>DAOSMQ010000084.1:2497-7949 GCA_035372725.1 Promineifilum sp. (SeqCode) | reverse complement strand
GTCGAACACCACATCGACCCCGGCGACAAGCTGCCGTCGCTGAACGAGATCGGCGGGACGCTGGGCGTTAGCGTTGGCAAGCTGCGCGAGGAGCTGGCCGTGGCCCGGGGCCTGGGCGTCGTGTCGGTGCGGCCGCGGCTGGGCATCCAACGCGAGCCTTTCGACTTCGCCGAGGCCATCCTGCCGGCCATCCTCTTCGGGCTGGCCACGGGCGAGGCCACCTTCGCCCAGCTGAGCAAGCTGCGCCGCACCATCGAAACAAGCTTTTGGGACGAGGCTGTGGTACGCTTGACGGCTGAAGATCGGCTGCGGCTGCGGGCCCTCATCGGGCGAGCCTGGGCCAAGTTGCGCGGCGAGCCGATCCACATTCCCAACGGGGAGCACCGTGAGCTACACCTGACCATTTTCGGCCGGCTGGACAATCCCTTTGTCCACGGCCTCCTCGTCGCCTACTGGGACGCCTACGACGCCAGCGAGTTGACCCGCTTCATGCGCTACCAGTACTGGATCGACGTGTGGACCTATCATGAGCAGATCGTCGATGCCCTCTGCGCCGATGATTTCGAGCGCGGCCGGCGTCTGTTGAACGAACACTTCGCGCTGCTGCAAACCGAGCCGGAAGCAGTAGTCGCGGTCGATATTTAGGGGAGTGATCCATGAAGAGCCTTAAGGAAGAACTGCAAAGCGAACAGGTGCGCCATCTCGACCTGAGCCGCTACTGCGTCGTCGAGAGCGGCACGACGGTGCGGGCGACACTCGACCGGATGCGCACCGATGAGGGGCGGCCGGTGCTGGTCGTCCGCGACCAAGAGTTGGTCGGCATCTTCACCGAGCGAGACGTCTTGCAGCGGGTGATGAATCGGCCGGAGACGCTCGACGGCCCGGTGGACGCGGTCATGACCACCAGCCCTGTCACCGTTTTGCCCGACACGTCGGCCGCCGATGCCCTCTGGCTGATGGACGACCACCATTTCCGCAACCTGCCCGTGGTCGATCGCCAGGGCAATATCCTGGGCGACATGACCTATGCCGCGCTGATCGCCTATCTGGGCGCGCGCTACCCGGTCGAGATTCAGAACCGCCCCCTGCGCCCGGATCAGTATCCGAGCAAGCCGGAGGGTGGAGACTAATTAGGAATTAGGAATTAGGAGTTACGAATTGGTAATTCCTAATTCCTAATTCGCAATTCCTAATTCCTATGAACGACTACATCATTGAAGAACGCGACGCCGTCGTGATCCGCTTTGCCGGTGACTCGGGCGACGGCATGCAGCTAACCGGCACGCAGTTTACCAACACGTCGGCCGTCTTCGGCAACGACGTCAGCACGATGCCCGACTTTCCAGCCGAGATTCGCGCCCCGGCGGGCACGCTGGCCGGCGTCAGCGGCTTCCAGGTGAACTTTTCCAACCGTGACATCCTGACGCCCGGCGACGCGGCCCTGATTCTGGTGGCCATGAACCCGGCGGCGCTGAAGGCCAGCCTGCCCGACCTGGAAGCCCACGGCACGATCATCGCCAACGTCGACGCCTTCACGCAGACGAACCTGCGCAAGGCCGGCTACGATGCCAACCCGCTGCGCGACGCTTCGCTGGGCGAGTACCAGGTCATCGAAGTGCCCCTGACGACGCTCAACCGCGAGGCGCTCAAAGACATTGAGGAGCTATCGACCAAGGACAGGGACCGCTCGCAGAACTTCTTCGCCCTGGGGCTGGCCTTCTGGATGTTCGACCGGTCGCTCGACGTGACCCTCGACTGGGTGCGCAAAAAGTTCGCCAAGACGCCGGCGCTGATGGAAGCCAACATCCGCTCGCTGGAGACGGGCTACCACTTCGGCGAGACGAGCCGCATCTTCCAGCACCGCTATCGCATCCGCCCGGCCGCCCTGCCGCCGGGAACCTATCGCAAGGTGACGGGCAACACCGCCCTGGCGCTGGGGCTGGTGACGGCGGCGCAGAAGATGGGCAAGCCGCTGTTCTACGGCACCTATCCCATCACCCCGGCCAGCGATATCCTCCACGCTCTGGCCCCCCTGCGTAACTTCGACGTGCGCACCTTCCAGGCCGAGGACGAGATCGCCGCGATGGGGTCGGTCATCGGCGCGGCTTTTGGCGGCGCGCTGGCCGTCACGGGCACCAGTGGCCCCGGCATCGCCCTCAAGAGCGAGGGCATGAACCTGGCTGTCGCTTTGGAGCTGCCGATGATCATCGTCAACGTGCAGCGCGGCGGCCCCAGCACCGGCCTGCCGACCAAGGTGGAGCAGTCTGACCTGTTGCAGGCCCTCTTTGGCCGCAACGGCGAAAGCCCCATCGCCATCCTGGCCCCCTATAGCCCGTCCGACTGCTTTGATATCGCCCTGGAGGCCTGCCGTCTGGCCGTGCGCTCCATGTCGCCGGTCATGATCCTGTCCGACGGCTTCCTGGCCAACAGCAGCGAGCCGTGGCGCATCCCCGACGCGGCCGACATCCCGCCCATCCCGGTCGTCCACCCCGACGGCCCGACCAGCGCCCCGCACAACGGCGACGGCGCGTTCCTGCCCTACTTCCGCGACGCGGAGACGCTGGCGCGGCCGTGGGCCATTCCCGGCACGGCCGGCCTGGAACACCGCATCGGCGGACTGAGCAAGGCCCCGGAGACGGGCAACGTGTCCTATAACCCGCTGCACCACGAGCGCATGGTGCGCGAGCGGGCCGAGAAGATCGCCCGGCTGGCCGAGGTCATTCCGCCACAAAAGGTCTTCGGGCCGGAGTCGGGCGAGCTATTGTTGGTGAGCTGGGGCGGCACATATGGCGCGGTGCGCTCGGCCGTGGTCGCGGCCCAACGGCGCGGCCGGTCGGTGGCCCACGCCCATCTGCGCTACCTGAACCCGCTGCCGGGCAACCTGCGCGATGTGCTCAGCCGCTATCGCCAGGTCATCGTGCCGGAACTGAACGGCGGGCAACTGGCCTTCCTGTTGCGCGGGCGCTACGCCCTCAACATCCAGTCCTATCCCAAAGTCCACGGCCGGCCGTTCACCATCAATGAGATCGCCACCAAGATCGAGCAGGCGCTAAGCTAATTACGAATTAGGAACTAGGAATGAAGAGCGTTACGCCAACAACTTCTTCAATTCCTAATTCCCAATTCCCAATTCAATAACATGACTACCGCAACCATACCCCTACAACCCGTTGAGCGTCCGGCTCTGAGCCGCGCCGACTTCGCCTCTGACCAGACCGTGCGTTGGTGTCCCGGCTGCGGCGATTATGCCATCCTGGCCACCGTGCAGAAGGTGTTGCCCGATCTGGGTATCCCGCGCGAGAACATCGTGTTCATCTCCGGCATCGGCTGCTCCAGCCGCTTCCCGTACTACATGAACACCTACGGCATCCACAGCATCCACGGCCGCGCGCCGACGCTGGCCACCGGGCTGGCCATCACCAACCCGGAACTGAGCATCTGGGTGATCACCGGCGACGGCGACGGCCTGTCGATTGGCGGCAACCATCTGCTCCATGCTCTGCGGCGCAATGTCAACCTGAACATCATCCTGTTCAACAACCGCATCTACGGCCTGACCAAGGGGCAATATTCGCCCACGTCGCGGCTGGGGGCCAAGACCAAGTCGTCGCCGATGGGCACCATCGAACACCCCATCAACCCCATTGGCATCGCCCTGGCGGCCGAGGCGTCGTTCGTGGCCCGCTCGCTAGACGCCCACACCCAACACCTGGGCGAGGTGCTTCGCCAGGCCGCCGCGCACAAGGGTTCGTCCTTCGTCGAGGTCTACCAGAACTGCGTCATCTTCAACCCGACCGAGTGGGAAGGACTGGACGACCGCCGCACGCGCGACGACAACATTCTCTACCTGCAAGACGGCCAGCCGATGATCTTCGGCAAGAACCGCGATCGTGGCATCCGCCTGAACGGCTTCACGCCAGAGGTCGTCACCCTGGGCGATGGTGTCAGCGAGAGCGATCTGGTCGTCCACGACGCCAACTCGGTCGAACTGGGCTACATCCTCAGCAACATGGAGTACCCCACGCCAATGGGCGTCTTCCGGCAAATGGTCGACCGGCCGACCTACACCGACGGCCTGATGGAGCAGATCGCCACGGCGCGGGCCAAGCGCGGCCCCGGCAACCTGGACGAACTCTATCGCGCCGCCGATCTGTGGACGGTTGTGCCGCTCTCGCCCGACGAGCCAATTGAGGCCCACATTTCCGGCCGCGTGCCCCACGAGCTGGATGACGAGTACACCGACGTCATCACCGGCCAGGGCAAGGAGGCCGACGACTCGACCAGCTATGGCCGGGCCGGCACCGATCTGGACATCGACGGCCTGAAGGACCGGCTGATTGAGGAGCACGTTGCCGCTCTGGGCACGCACGCGCCCGTCGAGGTCGAGGCTGGCGCGTCGCTGGCCAAGGCCATCCGCCAGATGACGAGCCACCGTATCGGCTGTGTCCTCGTCACCGACGAGACCGACCGGCTGGTGGGCATCTTCACCGAGCGGGATGTGCTGATGCGCGTGGCCGGGCTGGTCGATGACCTGTCGGCCGTGCCGGTGAACGCCTATATGACGCCCAACCCGGTCGCCGTCCAGGCCGATCTGCCCATCGCCCACGCGCTGCACCTGATGGCCGTGCACGGCTTCCGCCATCTGCCATTGGTGGATGAAGACAACCGGCCGGTGGGCGTCATCTCGTTCCGCGACGTGGTGCACTACCTGCACAGTACGTCTTAGTCGCCGCGTCGCCCGCCCCGGCGAATCGTCCGGGACAGCGCGTGGTTGGAGTGGATCAGTCAATAGGGGCGGGTCTGGTGACCCGCCCCATGATGTCAGCGGGCCGGGTTCCCACGCCGGCCTGGTAGCAGTCTGAAGGAGAAATGGTATGAGTATCGGGATTGCGCCGACGCCGGCGGCTGAAATGGCCCCGGAGCAACCGATCGTCAACGACTTCGCCATCGTCGTGGCCACGGCCAACGGCACAGGCAGCCAGACGGCCAACCTGGCCATTCTGCGGTCGCTGTTCAAGATGGGCATCCCCGTCAACGGCAAGAACATCTTCCCGTCCAACATCCAGGGCTTGCCGACGTGGTACCACATCCGTCTGAGCGCCGACGGCTACACCGGCCGCCGCCACACTTCCGAGGTGCTGGTCGCCTTCAACCAGGCCACCGTCGTCCAGGACATCCAGACGTTGCCGGCTGGCGGCATCTGCCTGATCAACGGCGACTGGCGCAGCGTGCCCCAGCGCGACGACATCACCATCTACGCCGTGCCGGTCAACGAATTCATCCGTGACAGCGGCAGCAAGGGCAAGCTGAAAGACTACCTGGCCAACATGGTCTACGTGGGCGCGCTGGCCCATCTGCTCGACATCCCCCTGGCGCGGCTGGAGGAGGCGCTGTTCTTCCTGTTCAAGGGCAAGCAGCGGACGGTGGACAGCAACATGGCCGTCGTTCGCGC
>DAOSMQ010000084.1:0-2397 GCA_035372725.1 Promineifilum sp. (SeqCode) | reverse complement strand
AGGCCACCTATGCCGTCGTGCAGGCCGAGGACGAGCTGGCGGCCATCGGCATGGTCGTCGGCGCGGGCTTCGCCGGGGCGCGGGCCATGACGGCCACCAGCGGCCCCGGCATCTCGCTGATGGCCGAGTACGTCGGCCTGGCCTACTTCGCCGAGGTGCCGGCCGTCATCTGGGACATCCAGCGCGTGGGGCCGAGCACCGGCCTGCCGACGCGCACCAGCCAGGGGGACGTGTTGTTCACCTACTACCTGGGCCACGGCGACACCAAGAACGTCATCCTGCTGCCGGCCAACCTGGCCGAGTGCTTCGAGTATGGCTATCGGGCCTTTGACCTGGCCGACACGCTGCAAACGCCCGTTTTCGTTCTCAGCGACCTGGATTTGGGCATGAACAACTGGATGTCGCCGCCGTTCGACTACCCGGCCGAGCCGCTACGGCGGGGCAAGGTGCTGTCGGCCGAGGACGTGGCCGAACGCGGCTTTGCCCGCTATCGCGACCTTGACGGCGATGGCATCCCTTATCGCACCCTGCCCGGCAACCCGCACCCGCGCGCGGCCTACTTCGCCCGTGGCACGGGCCACAACGATGCCGCCGTCTATAGCGAGCGGCCGGAAGACTGGGAGAGCAATATGCTGCGGCTGGCGCGCAAGTTCGACACCGCCCGCGACCTTGTGCCTGCTCCGCTGGTGGAAAGCGTCGAGGGCGCGCCGATCGGCATCATCGCCTATGGCACAACCGAGCCGGCCCTGCGCGAGGCGCGCGACCGGCTGGCCGCGGCCGGCCTGCCCACCAGCTTCATGCGCCTGCGCGCCCTGCCCACCAACGGCGACGTGGCGGCCTTCATCGCCGCCCACGATCGCTGCTACGTCGTCGAGCTAAACCGCGACGGGCAGATGCACACCATCCTGTCGGCCGAGTTGCCGGGATTGGCCACCCGGCTCGTCTCGCTGGCCCATCTGGACGGCATGCCCCTGACAGCGCGTTGGGTAGTCGAGGCCATCACCGCGCAGGAGGCGTCCCGGCCGCGGCCCGCGCCGGCCCCGGCGGTTCCTGCGCCGGCCCACGGGTCCTCGCCTCAGGTGCGCGTCGAGGGGGCCACGGAAACCGACCTGCCCGGTGACGGTTCGCTCTCGCCCGGCAACGGCCTGCCCCGTGGCGACAGCGGCCTGACCGATATGGGCCATGACGGCCACAACCGGCAGGTCATTGGCAGTGAACGGTAAGAAACCTCACGCCAAGAGCGCTAAGAGCGCTAAGAAAAGAATTCCTTGGCGTCCTTAGCGATCTTTGCGCGAGGCTCTTCCTCCGACCCAGTAGAACGGGTAATAAGAGGCAACACGATGACAGATACAACAACATCCCGTCCCGGCCGCGTCAATGCTCTGGGCCTGGCCCAGGTGGACTACAAGGGCCTGCCCTCGACGCTTTGCCAGGGCTGCGGCCACAACTCCATTGCCAACCAGATCGTCCAGGTGGCCTATGAGATGAACGTCCGCCCGGCGGAAATGCTGAAGCTGAGCGGCATTGGCTGCTCCAGCAAGTCGCCGGCCTACTTCCTGGGCCAGAGCTTCGGCTTCAACACCCTCCACGGCCGCATGCCCTCGCTGGCTACGGGCGCGCTAATGGCCAACCACGCCATGCACGCCATCGCCGTCAGCGGTGACGGCGACACAGCCAGCATCGGCCTGGGCCAGTTCAAGCACCTGCTGCGGCGCAACGTGCGCATGGTCTACATCGTCGAGAACAACGGCGTCTACGGGCTGACCAAGGGGCAGTTCTCGGCCACGGCCGACGAGGGCCAAACGCTGAAGTACGCCGGCACGAACGAGTTTCCGCCCATCGACATTTGCATGGAGGCCATCCTGGCCGGCTGCGGCTTCGTGGCCCGCTCCTTCTCCGGCGACCCGGCGCAGGTGCGCGAACTCATGAAGGCCGCCCTCAGCCACCGCGGCACGGCCGTGCTGGACATCATCAGCCCGTGCGTGGCCTTCAACAACGACGACGCCTCCACCAAGAGCTATGGCTACGGCAAGGAGCACGAGGTGCCGCTGCACGCCATCGGCTTTGTGCCCCGCGAGGCGGAAATCGAGATCGACGCCTACGACCCTGGCGAGATGCGCGTCGTGGAGATGCACGACGGCTCGTTCATCCAGCTGCGCAGGCTGGAGACGGACTACGATCCGACCGACCGGCTGGGGGCCATGCACCGGCTCCAGTGGGCGCAGACGCAGGGCGAACTCATCACCGGGCTGGTCTACTACGACCCGGCGCGGCCGTCGCTGGCGGAGACGAGCCGGCTGGTGGAGACGCCGCTGGCTGCCCTCGACGACGAGCGGCTGCGGCCGGGGCGCGAGGTGCTGGCCGGGGTGATGAGCGGGTTGATGTAGGCGCGGGTGG
>DAOSMQ010000083.1:0-7951 GCA_035372725.1 Promineifilum sp. (SeqCode) | reverse complement strand
GTGAAGGCCGTCCAGACGTTCTCGCCCTTGCCCATGCGCGCCCGCGTGCCCTTGGCAAACTCCCACAGGGTCAGCATGACCGAGAAGGACACCAGCCAAAAGCCGAGCATCGCCGGCCACTGGCGCACGCCGAAGATGAACAGCACGGCGACCAGCGCCGTCGCCGCCACCGCCGGCCAGAGAATGGCCCGGCCGAGGCGTTGGATGCTGGTGCGATACCACATCGTCAGCGGGGCCACGCCCATCAGCAGCACCAGCGCGGCGAACAGCGGCGCAAGCGCGCGCTCATAGACGGGCGGCCCAACAAAGCCCTTCTCCCCGGTAAATAGTTCGGAGATGATCGGGTAGTAGGTGAACAGAAAGACGACGGCCAGGATGGCGACGATCAGGAAGTTGTTATAAAGAAAGGCCGCCTCGCGCGACAGGTAGGAGACCAACTGGTTCTCCGTGCGCAGGCTCTCGCGCCGCTTGGTGATCCAGACGAGCGAGAAGATGAACATGAAGGCCATGAAGCCAAAGAAGAATGGGCCGATGGCCGATTGGGCAAAGGCGTGGACAGATGAGATGACGCCGCTGCGAACGACAAACGTCCCGGAGATGACCAGCAGGAACGTCAGCATGATGAGGAACATGTTCCACATCTTGAACATGCGCATCTTTTCCTGGATCATGACCGAGTGCAGGAAGGCCGTGCCCGCCAGCCAGGGCATCAGCGAGGCATTCTCGACCGGGTCCCAGCCCCAGTAGCCGCCCCAGCCGAGCACGTCGTAGGCCCAACGGCCGCCGAGGATCAGCCCCAGGCTGAGGAACAGCCAGGCCACCAGCGTCCAGCGGCGCGTGGTCTTGATCCAGTTGTCGCCCATCTGCCCCGACATCAGCGCGGCCATGCCGAAGGCGTAGGGGATGGTCATGCCCACGAAGCCCAGGTAGAGCATTGGCGGATGGATGATCATGCCGGGGTGGCGCAGCAGCGGGTTCAGGCCGTTGCCGTCGGCCGGGACGACCAGGTTGCGGACGAACGGGCTTTCCACGACGCCGGAGATGAACAGGAAGAAGAGCTGCACCATGCCCAGCACGACGATGACGTAGGGCATCAGCTCTTTTTGCTCCCGCCACTTGGTCAGCATGGCCGCGGCGGTGAAGATCGACAGGAGCAGGTTCCAGAACAGCAGCGAGCCGGCCTGTCCGCCCCAGAGCGCCGTCACCTTGAGGTAGGTGGGCATGCCGCGGCTGCTGACGTTGGAGACGTAGGCGATGGAGAAGTCGCCCATCACCAGCGCGGTGATGATCAGCCCGCAGGCCAGGAGTACGAGGGGACAGACAGCAATAATGGCATTGCGGGCGCTGCGCACCCAGCGGTCGTCGCCGCGGCGCGCGCCATAATAGGCGGCAACGATGGCGTACAGGGCGACGGCGAAGGCGACGTAGAGGGTAATGCGGCCAAAATCAGCGATCATAAGGACATTCCCTTAACAGCACGACGGGCCTGGAGCGCTTGCGCGTTCCCCGGCCCGCCGCCCGATTTGTCGCTCAAACGTTGGATCAACGGCCGCCGGCGGCCAAACCGGCCCCGGCGGCCCCGCGCCTTAGGGCACGGCAATGGATTCGGGGTGGCCCGCGCCTGCGGGGGCCATCTCTTCGTAGCGCGTCGGGCACTTCAGCATCAGCCCGCCGGGATTGGCATTAAAGACGCCGTTGGCGTCGGCGCGCCCCTCGACCAGCGCCTGGGCCTTGTTTTGCAACAGGTCGGGCTTTGGTTCGTTCAGGGCGACAACGTGAAGCTTCTGCGCCGGGTTGTTGAGGTCATCGACGACGTCAAACTCCAGACGCGAGTTGTGGGCGTCGATCTGGGTATAGACGATGGAGTCGCCAACGACCCAGCCGGCCACGCGCAGGTCGCGGCCCGTCAGCCGGCTCTGCTCGGCGTAGAACTCGCCGACCGTCTTGTAGAGCTGCGTGCTGCCGCTCATGGCGTTAACGACAAGGTAAACCACGGCGGCGATCAGCACCACGCCGCCGACGATGAACATCAGCCGGTTGCGGCGCGGCTTGGCCAGCACCAGACTGTCATCCGTGTTCTGCCAGGATACATCGGCCATCTTGATCTCTCCTTCTGGTCGAATCTACTCCTCTTCTTCCATTTCGGCGGCGTAGGCGGCGGCGTCGGCGGCCAGAATGGCGCGGGCGCGTTCGGCGAACTCCTCCGGCACGACTACATGCGCCGTGCCCAGCAGCCCGACCATCAGCCCCAGGGCTTCGCCGGCGCCCTCTTGCCAGGCGCGGGCGGGAATGCCCTCGGCCTGCAAGCGGCCGACGATGATCTCTGCCGGGGTAATGCCGGCCGTGCGCTCGACCACTTCCCAGCGCACCTGTTCCACGTCGCCCGGTTGGCCGGCGTCGCTGTCGTAGCTTTCCGGCAGGGGATAAACGTCATTTGTGCTTGTCATAGTTGGTTCCGCCTACCTTCGTCATCCGATACGCAAGATTATACCGCGTTCGCCACTAAAAAAGCAGCCAATCTTAGCAAATGCCGAACTCCAGGTTCGGGCATCCCTGTCATCACCTTGTCTATTATAGAAGCGTGGGGCCAATTGCCAACGTCGATCATCACCCGTTGAGCATGATGGATGTCACCAATGGGAAAGGCAGGCTATCCATTTGCCTCAATGGGCTATCTCTACGCCCGCGTGAGAGGAGATTGGAAGAGAGCGTTTCTAGTCCCCGGCCGCCAACGCCGGCATCCCCGTATAGCGCTCGCAGCCGGCGCACCTGGCCGGCAGCCGCCCCTCGGCCCGCAACAGCGCCACCCAGCAGGCCAGCGACGGCTGCTGATAGGCGGGGCAGCGGGCGCGCGTGGCCTCGTCGCAGTTCTTAAAAACCCAGCAGGGGACGTTGAGCGCCGCGGCTGTGGCCTGAGCCGCCTGGCCAAGAGGAGCGATGACCGGCAAGGGAATGGGCGGCGCGGCCGTGGCTGTCTTTTCGTCCGCTTCCCAGCGGTCGGCCAGTTTGTTCATGGTGTAGCCGATGGCAATCATCAGCGCAATCGGCAACACGAAACGCAGCGCGAAAAGCGCTACCATCACTGTCGTCGCCTGGAATTCGTTCATTGCCGTCTCCCGGAGCGGGTTCCTGGTCTGGACGATCGCGCGATCGGCCGGTTTCAGGTTTGGCTCCTAAGCATAGGATACGGCCAGATGCCCCCGTGTGTCTATTGGGTAGGGGTAGTATTTCGCTATGGGGAAAGCGACCCAGTCCGCGCCCGGCGCGCTACTCGTCCAGCCCGATCAGTCCCTTGCGCAGAGCGTACTTGACCAGATCGACGCGGTTGTGGAGGTTCAGCTTGCGCATGATGTTCTCGCGGTGGCGGTCAACGGTCTTGGCGCTGATGACCAGACGGTCGGCGATCTCGTTGTTGCTGTAGCCCTCGGCGATGAGGGTCAGCACCTCCTGCTCGCGCGGCGTCAGATCGTCGTTCTGGGCGTCGCCCTCGCCGGCGGGGCCGCGCTGCAAGTAGTCCTTCACCAGCCGCCCGGCCAACGACGGGTAGAGGAAGACCTCGCCGCGGCCGGCGGCGCGGATGGCCGACACCAGCTCGTCGGGCGCGGCCCGCTTGGGCACATAGCCCGACGCCCCAGCGCGCAACATCTCAAAGAAGTACTGATCGTCTTCGTACATGGTCAGGGCCAGCACGGCCGTGGCCGGTGCTTCGGCCTTAATGCGGCGCGTGGCCTCGATGCCGTTCATGCCCGGCATCTCGATGTCCATCAGCACCACGTCGGGGGCCAACTCGACGGCGCGCTGGACAGCCTCCTGGCCCGTCTCAGCCTCGCCGATGATGACCATGTCGGGTTGGGCTTGCAACAGCATGCGCAGGCCGGAGCGGACAACGGCGTGATCGTCGGCTAGCAGCAGGCGGATTTCATTGGCCATAAGATGCCTCCCGGAAGGGATTGGGAATAGCGACGCGCACGGTCGTGCCCTCGCCGGGGCGCGACTGGATTTCGGCTGTGCCACCCACCAGTGAAGCCCGCTCGGCAATGCCCAGCAACCCCCAGGCGGCCCGGCCGTCGCTGCCGGCCAGCGCCGCGGCCACGTCGAAGCCGCGGCCATCGTCGTCGATTGACAGGCGCACGTCGCGCTCGCCGAAGACGATCTGCACCAGGACGCTGCCGGCGGCGGCGTGGCGGACGACGTTGGTCAGCGACTCCTGGACGATGCGGAAGACGGTCGTCTCGATGTCGGGCTTCAGCCGGGCGCTCTTGCCCTGGACGAGGAGTTGCGTCTGGATGCCGGTGCGCTCCTCGAAGGCGCGCATGTGGCCGCGCAGGGCGGGCAGCAGGCCCAGATTGTCGAGGATCGACGGGCGCAGGTCGGCGATGACGTTGTGGACTTCCTGCAAGACCTGCGCGTTCATGGCCTTCATGTCGGCCAACTGCCGGCGCACGGCCTCCGGGTCGCTGTCCAGCCGGTCGGCGGCCGCGGCCAGCCCCAGGCCGATGGCCGTCAGCGTCTGGCCCGTGCCGTCGTGCAGCTCGCGGGCGATGCGCTGCCGCTCGGCCTCCTGGGCCGAGACGACACGGTGGAGCAACTCGCCGCGCTGCCGGTCGCTCTGCTGCACTTCCTCATAGAGGGTGGCGTTGTCGATGGCCACGCTGAGCTGGTCGGCGATGGCCTGGGCCAGGGCCACGTCGCGCAGGCTGAACGGCGGCGCGCCGTAGAGGGTGCAGAAGACCAGGCTGCCAAAGACGCGCCCGCGGGCGGCCAGAGGCATGGCCATCGTGTGGCCGCCGGAGACGGCGGGGCCGCCGGAGACAGCGGGGCCGCCGGAGACGGCGGGGCCGCCCGCTCCCTCACTCGCCAGGGTCAGCAACGCGGTCGGGCCGTCGCCGTCGGCCGGCGCGACGCGGGCCAAGGCCGCTTCTTCCTCGTCCGTCCGCGGCAAGGCGACGACCTCGCGGTCGATCATCCACGACGGCCGGCCGGCGCGGACGGTGTACTCGGCCAGTTGCAGACCCTGGGCCTTGCGCTCGGCCACCGACGCGGCCGGGTCATCACACTCGACGATGGAGACGATCTCCAGCGGCTGGTCGGCGGCGCGGCGCAACAGCAGCATGCCCGCTTCCACCTGCGGTAGCACGTTCACCAGCAGCGGCACGGCATCGTTGAGCAGCGCCGGCCGGTCGAGCGTGGCCGCCGTCTGTCGCGAGATGGTGAACAGCAAGGCCAGGTCTTGCACGGCGGCCTGCAACTCGCGGTTGAGCTGCTCTGTCTCGGCGCGGGCCTGGCGCTGGACGCGCAAGGCCTCTTCCTGGGCGGCGGCGCGGGCGGTCTGGGCCGCGGCCAGCCGTTGCTGCGTCTCGATCTCAAAGACGTTGAGGGCGCGGATGATGCTCAGGGCCATGAGCGCGGCCAGACCGGCGCGAACGACCTGGATGGGCAAGCCGAAGAGGGCCACGAAGCTGTCGCTGTTGATCACCGTCGAGGGAAAAAGGAAGCTGGGTGGGGTGAAGAACTGGCTGAGGCCGTAGAGACCCAGGGCCACGGCCGCCCACAGCAGCGCCCGGCCGAAGCCCTCCATGCCCCGCCGCTTGAAGCTGCCCTGCTCCAGCCAGATGGCCCAGGCGGCGATGAGCGCGCCGGGAATGGCCAGGGCATAGCGGGCCAACACGTCGGCGGCGTCGAGCATGGGCAGGCGCTCGGGCCGGTCGAGCAGCCAGGTGATGGCCACGCTGAGCGCCCACAGGCCCACGAACGCCCCCGCGCCCAGCAGGGCATAGCGGTTGCTGTGGGGGTTGTTGCGGTTGGCGAAGAGCAGGCAGATGCCGAAGTAGACCAGCAACGCGAAGGAGAGGACGAGGTGCAGGACGCGCACTTCCGGCAGCAGCAGCCAGCCGGGGATGTTGCTGCCGCCGCGCATCTCCAGCAGGTGGAACATCTCGTGCCACTCTTGCAGACCGTGGACGCCGCCGAAGCCGGCCAGGAAGAGCAGCGGCCCGGCCAGACGCAACTCCGACGTGCGGAAGCGGGCCGAGGCCAGCCAGATGGCCAGGCCCATGCTGAAGAAGGCCAGGCCATAGAAGAAGTAGACGACGACGAGATTGCGCTCGAAGAAGTCGGCCATTGGGAGTTGACGCTACCTATCGCTGCCGGCTTTCAACATAACTCAAGACAAGCTGCCAAAGCGGCTCTGTCGACGTGCAGAACTGCTGATCAAGCTCGTACCACAGGTCTTGCATTGCCTCAGGCAAGCTCATCACTTGAGAATTCCGCGCTGCGCGGTCGGTTGAGGGTAGGGCCGGTTCAAATGCGTCGATAGCTTGTTGAAGGAGGGCCAGGGCCTTCGGCGCGCCGATGCGCCAGAGCGATTCAAGTGCCTCTACGGCATGGTCGCCAGCCGAGTTGATGAAGTACTGATCGAAACCGCCGTTGTTGACCTCGCTTTCAAGTAGATACACGTGCAAGATGTCGCGTTCTATAGAGTTGAGCGCGCCATACCCTTTGTCCATATCCTTAGCGAAGACGTAGCGGCCCATCTGGATATAGCGAGCCTCAGGGTCGGGTATTTGCTGTATTTCGTCCCAGGGAAGAGGTTGAGATGCTGATAGACTCATTGCCTGTCGTCCTCACGTCAACTGCTTTGCGCCGCCCTTCTGAGAGATGATGATCAGTGCTAAGAGCAGCCTAGGCGATTGCCACGGGTACATCACCCGCTTTTAGTTCCCAACCTTCTTCCAGCGCCGCCGTCCTGACGTAGCCCAACGCCAGCGGGCCGGCCGGGCCGTCGGCGGCCGAGGTGATCGCGCCCACCGGCCGGCCGGCGGCGGCGACCGCCGCGCCCGCGGCCACGGGCGACGCCGGCCGCAACCGCGCCAGCCGCTTGGCCAGCTTGCCGCGGCTCTCCATGCGGGCGATGATCTCCTGGCCGGTGTAGCAGCCCTTGTGAAAGGACACGTCGTCCCACAGCCCGGCCTCCAGCGGAATGTAGTCGAGCGTCAACTCGCGGCCGAAGCGCGGCTGCCCGGCTTCGATGCGCAGGTAGTCGTAGGTCGCCTCGTCGATAGCCGACAGCGATGGCCCAACGGCGAGCGCGTCGAGCAGGCTGCCCACCGTATCGGACGGCGTCAGGATGATATAGCCGTCGCCGCCGAGCGGGTCGGCGCGGTGGAAGCTGTGGGCTGCGGTCGGGGCGCGCGGGCCGGGCGAAGCCCAGTGATGCAGCGGCAACTCCTTGCCCTCATCGAGGCCGAGCGCGGCCATATACTCACGGGCCTGCGGGCCATAGACGCCGAAGATGGCCATCTGTGCGCTCAGGTCATGCACCTGCACGTCGTCGTTGAAGAAAATGTTGCGCCGCAGGTAGCGGGCCAGGGCATCGGCGTGGCCGTCGCCGGCCAGCAGCCAGGTGTGATCGATGCCGGCATAGAGGACGACCCGGTCGATGATGCGGCCGATGTCGGTCGTCAGCACCGTCGCCGCGCCCTCGCCCGGCCGCAGGTCCTTGACCGCCTGCGTAGACATGCGATGGAGCAGATCGAGCCGTGTCTTGCCGGTCAACTTCAGCAGCCCGCGCGCGCCGTGGTCGCGGGCGAACGCGACCGCCCCGTCGAGGAGGGCGTGCGTGATGCCCTGCTTCCGGTGGCCCGGACGCACCCGGAAACACCAGACGGACCAGACGTCGAGGTCGTCGACGTGCGGGATGCGCCGGTTGGTGGCGAAGCTCGTGTCCGCCCGCGGGTGGACGGCCGCCCAGCCGACCACCTCCCCGTCCCGGTAGGCGAGCACGCCGGGTGGCGGGTCGAGGGCGCAGAGTTGCTCCACCCGCTCCCCGCGGGCGGGGCCGGTGAGGGACCGGTTCTCCGCGCTCGAGCGCAGCCGGTAGCTCAGGCACCAGCAGACGCTCGCGTCGGGACGGCGCGGGCCGAGGACCGCGGCCACGTCCGGGAAGGACGTC
>DAOSMQ010000082.1:0-7966 GCA_035372725.1 Promineifilum sp. (SeqCode) | reverse complement strand
CGGGACATTGAGGCGGCCGTGCGCGGCCTGGGCGCGGCGCGGGTGACGATCCACACGGTCCTGCATCCGCCGTGGACGACGGAATGGATTAGCGACGCCGGCCGCGAGAAGTTGCGCCGCTTCGGCCTGGCCCCGCCGCCGCGCTTCAGCAGCGACCCCACCGGCGTGGCCTTCTTCGACCTGGCCGAATGTCCACGCTGCGGCTCCACCCGCACCAGCCTGCGCAACGCCTTCGGCCCGACGCTGTGCCGGATGATCTGGTACTGCCACGATTGTCAGGATGCCTTTGAGCAGTTTAAGCCCTTATAAGCGCTTGCGCCGCCGCCGCATCAGGTATATACCTCTGATATATTCCATATGGAGGGTGTGACCGATGGACACCGCCAAGCTTTTCACCAACGGCCGCAGCCAGGCCGTTCGCCTGCCCAAAGAGTACCGCTTCGAGGGCACCGAGGTGTATATCAAGAAAGTGGGCAACACTGTCGTACTCATCCCAACGACGGCCTCGTGGCAATCGCTCATCCATAGCCTGAGCGAATTCAGCGCCGACTTCATGGCCGAGCGCGCTAAGCCGGCGGCGCAGGAGCGGGAGTCGCCGTTCGAATGAAGTACCTGCTCGACACTGACATGTGCATCTACCTGATCAAGCGCCGGCCGGAAAGCGTCATTCGCCATCTGGCAGAGCAGCCAGTGGGCGACGTCGACGTGTCGGCCGTGACGGTAGCTGAGCTTCAGTACGGCGTTGCCCGGAGCGCGCAGACAGAGCGCAATGCCCAGGCACTGGAACTGTTCCTCGCGCCGCTGGTCATTGCCGGCTTCGACGCCGGCGCGGCGACGGCCTACGGCGTGGTGCGCGCGGCGCTGGAACGCTCCGGCACACCCATCGGCGCGCTGGACGCGCTCATCGCCGCCCACGCCCTCAGCCTCGGCGCGGCGCTGGTGACCCATAACACACGCGAATTCGGCCGCATCCCCGGCCTGGCACTGGCCAACTGGGCCGCCGGCTAAGACCGCTCCGGACTACATCCCCAGCGCCGCCCGCCCTACCATCTCATAAGCCGTGTCCCCCGCCGGTGGCTGCATCGCTGCCGGGCGCACGTCGCGGAAGTAGCGCTCCAGCGGCAGGGCGCGGGTGACGGCCGAACCGCCGGCCACTTGCAGCGCCTTCTCGGTGGCCTCGTCGGCCGTGGCCGTGACGACGCTCTTGGCCGCGGCGATGCGGGCCATGTAGGCCGAGCGGTCGCCCTCGCCCGTCCACAGCCCGGCAACCTCGAACAGTAGCGCCCGCGCCGCTTGCAGCCCGGCGTCGATCTCGCCGATCTGGCGCTGGATGCGCGGCAGCGTGGCGATGGGCTTGCCCAGGGCCGTTGGCGCGCGCTCCAGGGCGTAGCGGACGACGGCATCGCGCGCGGCCAACGCCGTGCCCAGGTAGACGGCCGACAGCATGGTCGGAAACCAGACGTTGGGCGCGGCCTTCGGCTCGCCCACCTCGATGAGGTAGTGCCGGGGCACGCTGACGTCGTGGAAGAGGGCGTCGTGGCTCTCGCTGGCGCGCAGGCTCATGGCATCGCGCCATGTCTCCTGCCACTCCAGCCCCGGCACACCGGCCCATTCCTGCCGGACGAGCACCACGCCGGCTGCGGCGTCCACGCCGGCTGCGGCGTCCACGCCGGCTGCGGCGTCCACCCGCACGCGGACGAGCAAGTGCGTCAGGTGGCGTCCACCGGTGCACCACGTCTTGTGGCCGTTGATGAGCCAGCGCTGGCCGTCGGGCGTGGGCGTGGCCGTCGTTGCCGGCAGGCCGCCGCGCGAGGGGCTGCCCATCTGCGGCTCGCTGCCGAGGTGGTTGAGCAGGCCACCCTCGGCCGCCTCACTCATGATGCGGTCGAAGGCGTCGGGCTGCCAGCTGCGCGTCTCGCGCTGGTGGCCGACGACCTGGTGCTGCATGGCGGCGACGAGAGCGGTCGAAGCGCTGCCTTTGGCCAACTCCACCTGCGCGACGACGCACGTCAGCAGCGACGCGCCCCGGCCGCCGCAGGCCACCGGCACGGCCAGGCCCAGATAGCCGGCGTCGCGCAGCGCGGCCACGTCCTCGGCCGGCAACGCTCCGGCGCGGTCGGCGGCGTCGGCCCGCGTGGCGATGCCGGCCGCCAGCGCCCGCGCCATCTCGACGACGTCGTGGTCGATATTGGTATTCATGGCGTATGTCAATCCTCTGATGTCTGCGCGGCGATCTTCTCGCCGCTGCCATTCGATCCGGCCGCCCAAAACTCCGTGGCCCAGGCGACGGCGCGCGGGATGCCCTCGCTGAGCGGCACGCGCGGCTCGTAGCCCAGCAGCGCCCGCGCCCGGGCGATGTCGGCCACGTAGTGGGTCACCTCGCCGACGCGCGGCGGGGCCAGCGTCAGGCGCGGCGACACGCCCAGCGCCGCGCCGATGGTCTCGGCCAGCGTGACCAGGCTGTTGCCCTGCCCGTAGGCCAGGTTGATGGTCTGGTTGGCCAGCCGGCCATCGACCAGCCGCGCCAGCCCCTGCGCCACGCCGGCGACGCAATCATCGACGTAGGTGAAATCGAGCACCTTGTTCTCGCCGTAAACGGTGATCGGCTCGCCGCGGGCGATCTTGCGGATGAACAGGGGGATGACCCGCTCCATGCGCTCGATGTCGATGTCGTAACGGCCGTAGACGTTGCTGAAGCGAAAGACGAGGTAGCGCAGCCCGTAGCACTGGGCGTAGCTGTAGATGAGCGCCTCGCCGCTGATCTTGCTGGCCGAGTAAGGGCTTTCGGTGAAGGCGAAGTCGGCGTGGGATTCGTCGGTCAGGTAGCGGCGGATGTCGCCATAGACCTCGCGCGAACTGCTAAAGATGACCGGCAGGCGGTTGGCGCGGCAGAACTCCAGCACGTTGAAGGTCATGGTAATGTTTTCCAGCGCCCGCGCCGGCTGCTGCACCAGCTCATGCACCTTGGCATGGGCGGCGAAGTGGACGACGGCGTCGAGGTCGGGCGGGTAGGGCGCGTGGCCCAGGCCGCCGCGGAAGTCGCTGAAGGGCGCGGCCAGGTCTTGCAGCAGCGTCGGGAAGGCGTCAGTCCAGGTGTTCGGCCGGACATCGACGCCAAAGACGGCATGGCCCCCCGCCAACAGGTGGAGGGCCAGGTTAGTGCCGATCTGGCCGCTGGAGCCGGTGATGAGGATGCGCATGGGCGGTATCGTAGCACAAAGCGGTTGTGGTTCGAAAGCGCTAGTTGACGAGGGTGTGGGTAGAAACATATAATCTAGACAGTCTAGACAGCAGTGTGGAGGTGGGTCTAATGCGGACGTGGCAGCTACAGGAAGCCAAGAACAAGCTTAGCCAGGTCGTGGATGAGGCGATCGCCGCCGGGCCGCAGGTCATCACGCGCCACGGGCAAGAGGTCGCCATTGTGATCTCGTCCGAAGACTTTCGCTCTCTGACTGCTGAGCGGGAATCACTTGTCGATTTCTTCCGACGTTCGCCTTTGTCGGGCGAGGCGATCGATCTGTCGCGCGATAAGAGTCCTATTCGCGATGTCTTGGGCGAATAACCATGGCCTACCTGCTCGATACTTGCGTGATCTCCGAGCTAGTTCACCGGCGGCCGAACGCGGCCGTTGTGGATTGGCTAGGCGAAACGGACGAGCGCCAGCTTTTTCTGAGCGCAATCACCATTGGCGAAATTCAGCGGGGCATCGCCCGCCTGCCGAAGAGGACACGCCGTCAGGAACTAGGCGCATGGCTGTCAGAAGATTTGCTCAACCGGTTCAGAGGGCGGCTACTGGCCATCGACACAGCCGCCATGATCACCTGGGGCACGCTCGTTGCTGAACTCGAGGCCGCGGGGCGCACCCTTCCGGCAATGGACTCGCTGATCGCTGCCCTGGCGCGACATCACCACCTGCACCTGGTTACGCGCAATGAGAAGGACTTCGAGGGCGCCGGCCTGACGATTGTCAATCCGTGGGGCAAGCAGTAAGCACACCTGGCAACCCTCTGGCTGCTCATGCCCATCGTCGGGTAGACGCAGCGAAGTCGTCGGGGGCGCATCGAGCTATCCGCTTCAGGGAGAACTATAATCATTCTAGAAAACAATACCTGACGGTCTATGCGAATATCCCAGCCAGGTCGTGGGAGGCCCCTGATCCCACTGGGAGGGCCACATGGTCACCAAGCACATCATCGGTTGGACGCTCATCGCCCTCGTTTTGCTCACGGGTTGTCTGTCGCCTGAAGCGCAAGGCCCGACAGGCGACGCCGGTCTTGCCCCGGCCACGCTGGCGCGGCCGTCAGCCACGCCGGTCAGCGTTGCGCTTGACGAACCGCCCACGGCAGCCGCGACGCCACAAGTCCGGCAAACCCCCTCGGCGACACCCACCCTCTCGCCGACGCCGACCAGAACGGCGACGCCGACAGTAACGCCAACGGCAACGCCAACAGCGCTGCCAACGCCAGCGCCGATGCCTGAGCAACTGGATGTGAGGATCTGTTCCCAAGCGCCGCAACAATTCAACTTGTGGGCGCAACTGGGCATCCGGCCATTGTCGGCGCTCCGGTTTGAATCGGAAGAGCTGGTGACGTTTGAAGGCTGGGCGCAGCGGCCGGAATCGCCCGTTTACTCGGAGGCGACGCCAAAACCGGGGCCGATACCATGGCCAAGCTCTCGCCAACTGCTCCAAGGGGGACAACTGGATTTGTCGAACGGACAACTCAGCCCTCGCCCACTGGACGTTGGCGAGTTGCTGGCCAACCCATGTGACCAGACTTGTCCTCTGGAAGTGATCGGCCAGTCGCCGGATGGGCAGTGGCAGTTGGTTCAGGTGAGTGACTGGCTGCCGGAGGTCATGGGACTCTGGCTGGTCAGCGAGAAGACGACAGACCGCCTCGTTCACTATGTTCCTTACGCTCCAGACTGGCAGTGGGCGGCCGATAGCAGCCTGCTGTGGCTCGTCTACCCTGACCCCGAATTCGGCTCGTATACATTGGTTGCCCGGCTGACGGATCCGCCCGTCATCCAGAGGCCCGAGCCTGGTAGCGTGCTGGACACCTATGGTCACTTCCTGGCGTATTCACCAGTTGACAACGCCGCCCTCTCCGTGCCTTCCTACGACTGGACTGACGAGCCGAGAGATGAGGTATCCACTATCCCACTCGCCAACGGTCTCGAAAGCATCAGTGCGATCCAGAACGTGCCCGATATTGTCACGATCAGTTGGAACGACGCCAGGCAGAGCTTTATGGCGCAGGTCGTGACGACCAACAGCATCCAGTTCATAGAGATACCCGACGGCACGACCTGGAGCATTCCCGAGGAAACGCTCAAGGCGATTATCCCCTCGCTCGTAGATGTATCCAGTTCCTTGCCCATTGGCCTGGTTGCTACGGGTGAATGGGCTACCTCCGCCTCAGGCGACACGCTCGCTCTCCTGCCCAACCCTGCGCTACTATGGGTTTTCGATTGCGCGCCTTCTGGCTGACATGACGGTCTGTGCGTCAGCGCCCCACCATCACCCGCCACCCAAACCGCGGCAACGCCAGCATCCGCCGCCAGCGCCACGGCTCCTTGACCAGCCGGTGGAGCCACTCCAGCCCCAGCCGTTGCGCCCACTGCGGCGCGCGGACGGCCCGGCCGGTGACGAAATCGAGCGAGCCGCCGACGCCGATGGCCACGCGCACGCTCGTCAGCGCGTCCCGGTTGCGGGCAATCCACTTGTCCTGCCGCGGCGCGCCATAGGCGACGTAGAGCAGCGCCGCGCCGCTGGCGTTGACGCGGGCGACAAGGGCGTCGTCCTCGGCCGGGTCGGGCGAGCCGGCATACGTGCCGGCGACGCGCAGGCCGGGGTAGCGGTCACCCAGAACGGCCGCCGCCGCCTCGGCCACGCCCGGAGCCGCGCCCAGCAGGAACAGCGGCCAGCCCCGCGCCGCCGCCCGCTCCGCCAGCCGGTAGACCAGTTCCGACCCCGGCACGCGCTCCGGCAGGCGGCGGCCGGCGCGCCGGGCGGCATAGAGCAGGCCGACGCCGTCCGGCAGGCACAAGTCCGCCCCGGTCAGCACCCGGCGGAACTCGGCGTCGTCCTGCGCGGCCATGACGAACTCCGGGTTGACCGTGGCGATCTGGTGCAGCCGCGCCTCGGCCATGTAGCCCTCTATCAGCGCCACGGTCTCGTCCATCGTCACGGCGTGGACGGGGATGCCGAGGATGGAAATGGAGGTAGGGATAGTCATGGGGTAGTAGGTCAGTAGTTCAGTGTTCAGTATCCAGTGTCCAGAATATAGTGGGGCAGAAGGTAAAGAACCTCACGCAAAGCTCGCCAAGGGCGCAAAGAATGCAAAGAAGAGCAAGAAGAAATCTGTGTCATCTGCGTAATCTGCGGTTTCTTCTTAGCCGCCTTTGCGTTCTTGGCGATCTTGGCGTGAGGTTCTTCGCTCGTCGCCAGCCGTTACTTCTCGCCATTGGCCTGGGGCCAGTCCGGCCAGCGTCCAGTCGCCGATGGCCCAGCGGATCAGGCGTAGCGTCGGGTAGCCGGCGGCGGCGGTCATGCGCCGCACCTGGCGGTTGCGCCCCTCGGTCAGGGTCAGCTCCAGCCAGGCGGTGGGGATGTTGGCCCGATAGCGGATGGGCGGAGTGCGCGGCCAGACATCCGGCTCCGGCAGCAGGCGGGCGCGCGCCGGCCGCGTTGGGCCGTCGCTCAGGCGCACGCCGCCGCGCAGCCGGGCGATGGCCCGCTGGTCGGGGACGCCCTCCACCTGCGCCCAGTAGGTCTTGGGCAGCTTGTGGCGCGGGTCGGCAATCCGGCTCTGCAACGCGCCATCGTCAGTGAGCAGCAGCAGGCCCTCGCTGTCGTAGTCCAGCCGGCCGGCGGCGTAGACACCGGGCACGGCGATGTAGTCGGCCAGCGTGGCCCGGCCCTCGCGGTCGGTGAACTGGCAGAGGACGTGGTAGGGCTTGTTGAACAGCAGTAGGCGGCTCACCGGCGGAAGATGCGGACGAGAACGTTTAGAACGATGGTGCCGATGACGCTCAGCAGGATCATCGTCGTGATGGGGATGAAGACGCGCGTGTGCTCGCCCTCGATGCGAATATCGCCGGGCAGGCGGCCGAGCCACGGGAAAAAGCGCCCGCCGGCCAGCAGCAGCGCCCCGACGACCAGGAACACCACTCCGGCCACGATCAGCCAGCGGCCCAGGTCGCTCATGACGGCTCCTCGCTGTTGCCGAACAGGCCAGGCTGGACGGTGCGCGGGGCCGTGTCGGGGATGGGCAGGTTCAGGTGGCGGTAGGCGTGGGCCGTGGCCGTGCGGCCGCGCGAGGTGCGCTCCAGAAAGCCCAGTTGCAGCAGGTACGGCTCGACGACATCCATGATCGTGTCCGATTCCTCGCTGATGGACGCGGCGATCGTCTCCAGGCCGACCGGCCCGCCGTTGAACTTCTCGATGATGGCCCGCAGCACGCGCCGGTCGAGGTCGTCCAGCCCCAGGACGTCGATCTCCATCAGGTCGAGGGCGGCCACCGCCGTGGCGGGGGTGATGGCCCCGTCGGAGCGCACCTGGGCATAGTCGCGCACGCGCCGCAGCAGCCGCAGGGCCACGCGCGGCGTGCCCCGGGCGCGCCGGGCGATCTCGGCCGTGCCTTCCGCGGCGATGGGCACGGCCAGGATGCGCGCGCCGCGCTCGACGATGGTCTCCATCGCCGCCTGGTCGTAGAAATCCATACGGTAGACCGCGCCAAAGCGGGCCCGCAGCGGCGCGGTCATCAGCGCCAGCCGCGTCGTCGCCCCGATGACGGTGAAGCGCGGCAACTTCAGGCGCACGTTCTTGGCCCCCGGCCCCTTGCCGACGATGAGGTCGAGCACAAAGTCCTCCATCGCCGGGTAGAGGATCTCCTCCACCGGGCGGCTGAGGCGGTGGACTTCGTCGATGAACAGGATATCACCGGTGCGCATGTTGGACAGGATG
>DAOSMQ010000081.1:0-7998 GCA_035372725.1 Promineifilum sp. (SeqCode) | reverse complement strand
GTGCAGGTGAAGGGGCAGCAGACGCTGGAGGAGGTCTTCCGGCTGGTGGGGCCGGCCTGGTAGCATTGCCGGGCTATTCCGGGTGGAAAGGGTGCGGCGGCGGGTCGTCGAGCGGCTCGTCCACGGGGAAGGGCGGCAGGTCGAAGAGCTTTCGCCAGGCATACTGGCTCAGGACCTTGATCGAGGCGATCAGTGGGGCGGCCAGGATCGCTCCCAGAATGCCGCCGAGCGACGCGCCGATGAACAGGCCGACGATGACGATGATGGGGTGCAGATTGAGCGCCCCGCCGACGATGCGCGGCACCAGAAGGTGGTTCTCCAACTGCTGAATAACGATCATCAGGGCCAGAACGACCAGCGTATACTGCCACGAAGCCAGCCCCAGGTAGTTACCGGGCTGGAAGAAGGCGACCAGTATCGTTACAACAGCGCTGATGACCGGGCCTAGATTGGGCAGAAACTCCAGCAGCCCCGCCAACAATCCCAGCGCCAGCGAGTTTTGCACCCCTAGCAGCGTCAGACCAATCCAGACCGTCAGGAAGATAACCAGCGATAGGACGATCTGGCCGCGCAGATAGGCGCTCCAGACGTGGCGCAGCCGGGGCAGGAGTTGCTCAGCATCCTCGCGGTAGCCGGGGCGCTGGGCGAAGCTCTTCACGTAGCCGCCAAACCGCGGCAAGTCACTGGCCAGGTAGATCGACAGCACGAAGATGAAAAAGAGGTTGAAGACCGTGCGTGCCGTCGAAGTGGCCAGGCGACTGAGGACACCGCCGCTCTGGGTGACAAGCGGCTCGACCATGCCCAATAGCTGCTCCGGCAGGCGATCCCAGGCCACGGTGCTAGGGTCTAGCGACAGCGGGCCGATGGTGATCGGCTCGCGGCTGTTGACCAATGTGGCGATTAACCGGGCGACGTTCTCCACCAGGCCGGGCACTTCGTCGATGAGGTTCAGTGCCTGTTGGTAGGAGGCCACTCCCAGGGCAAAGAACCCGCCCACCAGCGCCGCCGCCAACAGAACGTAGACGACGGCGATGATGATGCCGCGCTTGATGCTGGTGCGCCGGTCGATGAAGCTGATCAGCGGGTCGAGCAGGTAGGCCAGAATAGCGGCCATCGTCACCATAACCAGCAGCGTCCGGAAGCGCATGACCAGCAAAGCCGCCAGCAGCAACACCGTTACGACCACAATGGTCTTGGTGGTGCGGCTCCACAGCGGCGAGTTGTTGGGCAAGAGCGGCTGTTCCGGCATCATGGCGAGGTTCCGTGAACCGCTGCAAGTATACGCCGTTGCCGGGCGTTTGTCAGGCGGACGGCGCGGGTTCGGCCGCGGCGCGCCTGACGGGCAGCGGCCGCGGCGGCGGCAACTCGGCGGCGATGGGGCCGGACGCTTGCTTGCGAACGATGAACAGCAGGTAGGCCCCGCCGTCTGGCGCGGCCTCCTCCTCATAGAACGGCCGCACCCAACGCTCCGTCGGGGCCAGACTGCTCTCCCACGGCGCTAGAATCCAGTGGCCCGTCAGGGCGTGCAGCGCCGCCGAGGGCAGCCCCTGTGCGTGGCCGATCTCCAGCGCCCGCAGCGCCCCACGCGAGAAGTAGTACTGCCAGCGCTCCACAGCAAAGCCTGCCTCGGCCAGCCGCGCCGCCCACGTCTCCGGCGAATCGGTGTGGGCATGGCGGGAGATGGCGTTGAATAGCCGCCGGTAGCGCTGCGCCAGGCCGCCCAGCCGCAGGCGCTCCAAGAACGCCGCCCCGCCCAGGTACTCGGTGAAAAGATGGCTGGGCGTCGTGATGACGAAGCGCGCCCCCGGCCGCAACACCCGGTTGACCTCGGCCAGCACCGGCGGCAGGTCGGGGATGTGCTCCAGCACCGAGTTGCTGAAAGCGCTGGCGAACGTGCCATCGGCAAAGGGCAAGCGGTCGCCCAGGGCCTGGATGGGCAGGGCGTACTTGCCGCTGCGGACGGCCTTGTGCAGCGGCCCCCACCACGGGTCGATGCCCGCGGCGAGGGTGCGGTCGGGAAAGGTCATCGCCGCGAAGTGGCCGTCGCCGCAGCCCACGTCGAGGGTCGGCTCCGGCAGGGGGATGAGCGGGTAGAAGCGGGCCTCGACGGCCCGCAACAGGGCGCGGAAGGCCGGCAAGGACTTGAGTTGTTGCCAGAGGAGATCGTCATTCGTCACGGGTCGCTCGTTCAGGGTTGGCGGTGGGGTGGTCATGGCTGTGCGGCCGTCGCCGGTTCGGCGCTCAGGGCACGCAAGCGTTCATAGGCTGGCGGCTCGGCCGTCAGGCCCAGGCGCTCGCCACGCTGCAACGCCTCAAAAAGGCGCAGGTACTCAGCCGCCGTCTGGGCCGGCGAGAAGCTGTCGGCAATGGTTTGCGCCGGGCGGCGATAGCGACCGGCGTCGCTAAGGAGGCGAATGAGCGCCTCGGCCAGCGCGTCACTGTCACCGACAGGCGTGACTTCGCCCATGCCCGTCATTGTAACCGGCTGGCGCACGCCGGGCAGGGCGCAGGCGGCTACGGGCACGCCGTTGCGCATCGCCTCGATCTGCACCAGGCCGAAGCTCTCCGTGCTGTTGAGGCTGCAAATGCACAGCACGTCGAGATTGCGATAGAAGGCGGTCAGTTCCGCGCCGTTCAGTGTGCCCAGCAGGCGGTAGTGGCCGGCGTATTGCTCAAATAAAGGGGCCAGTCGCGCGGCGTAGGCTTCCTCGCCGAGGATGTCTTTGTAAGGGCCGGCGTGAAGCACCAGGGCGTCGGGAAACCGCTCCAGGACGCGCGGCAGCGCCCGCAGCAGCACCTCGACGCCCTTTTCGGCCGCCAGTCGCGCGGAGATGCCGATGATCGGCCGCTCGCCCAGGTGATGCTGCGCGGCGAAGGCGCGCACCACCGCCTCGCTGGCCTCGTCCAGGTCGATGGGCGGGGGAATGATGGCCAGCTTGCGGTCGATATACTGCGACAAGTAGGGCGAGTGACTGGCGTAGTCGCGCGTGTAGGTGACAACGGCATCAGCCAGCCGCCCGGCGGTGTCGTTTTGCAGGCGCACCACGCGGTCGACGAGACGATTGAAGCCGCCCTGGGGCAGTTGCAGGTCGCAGTGGTAGGTCAGCACAACGGGCTTGCCCAGCAGCCGGCCGCGCGTGGCCAGGCCGGGCGCGTCGAACTGCGGCAGGTGCAGGTGCAGCACGTCGGCCTCACGCGCCAGCCGCCAGGCCATTGGCCCGAAGGTGGGCATCAGCACGCCCTTGCTAACGCGCAGGGCCACGGGGATGCGCACGATCTTGACGCCGTCCATGACGTCATAGCGTGGCAGGGCCGGGTCGTACTGCGCAGTCAGTACGGTCACGTCGTGCCCCTGGGCGACCAGCGCGCGGCTAAGCCGCTCGACGTAGATGGTCAGACCGCTGACCCAGGGGCGATAGTAAGTCAGGACTTCCAGAATCTTCATAGCAAGCGTCTAGCAGTTGGGCGCCGGGCATGGCCACGCGGTTAGTGGGACGGACCCCTCCTGACGGGACGACACCCGGCGCTGATCACGTTGACAGTCATGGCCGTGGTGCACCACCGTGGTGCAATACGGCGGTGCAACACCGCCATATTCTTATACACGCTGGCCAGGCCTTGCCCTCAGGGAGCAGACTCTGTGTGCCGGCGGGTGGCGAAGGAGCGCGCTGAGTCGAGAACATTGCGAAAGGTGACGCCCGTGCTGGCGATGCCCCACAGGCCCATGAGCACCATGACGATGATGTTCATGATGTGGTAGAGAAAGGCGAAGCTGGCCGAGGCCGTGGCCGGCTGTCCGGCCAGTTGCAACGCGGCGATGACGGCCACGTGGTAGGGGCCGGCCTGGCCGGGCGTGGATGGCACGGCGACACTGAAGGCCGCGGCGCAGACGACGAAGCCGGTCAGGGCCAGCGTCGGTGTCAGGCCCACGGCGCGCAGAGTGAAGAAGTAAGCCGCCAGCACCGGCAGCCAGACGATCACGCTCAGGACGAGCAGCACCGCCCCGTCGCGCAGGCTGGTCAGGCTTTTCAGGCCCAGCAGCAATTCGTCGGCCCGCCGCACCCAGGCCGCGCGATCCAGGAATGGCAGACGGCCCAGCACCCAGCCGGCCAGACGCACGGCCCGCGCCCGCTGGTTGGCAGCGACGATCAGGACGACAATGCCGGCCAGGGCAGCGAAGCCGGAGAACAGGGCAAAGGAGCGCATCCAGCCGGGCAGCGAGGGAATGCCCGACAGGGTGAACGGCAGCAGGACGACGATGAAGAGCATATCCAACAGCCGTTCGACGACCATCGTCGACAGGCCGCGGGCGATGGTCACCGGCGGGACGTTGCCGATGAGGATGGCGCGGGCCACGTCGCCGAGGCGCAGCGGCAGAAGCTGGGTCAGCATGTAGCCGATGTTCTGGATGTGGAAGACCTGGGCATAGGGCGGCGCGGCCGGGCCGCCGGCGTCGTGGACGGTGGCACCGTCTACGGTGGCACCGGCACCGCTAAGCATGAAGCGCCAGCGCACGGCGCGGATGACCAGAAAGAGGATGACGCCCAGCGCGCCCAGCAGCAGGTAGCCGAGGTGGACATGGCGCAGGTTGTCGATGATGTCGCCTGGCTTGGCGAAGAAAATGAAGACGATGGCCAGGCAGGCCAAGCCCACTGCCAACCCCACCCAAAGCTGCCATTGTCCCTTGCTGGTTGTTTGCTCCATAGAGGGTCTATTATATCAGTGGTTCTTTAGACGGCTTATTCACTTTCCAGGGCTTTGCCAAAGTCATCCCCGGCGCACCGACCTGACAGTTGAGCGTCCACGAATGGAACTGCCAGCCGAGAACGACTGGCCGCCCCAGGCCTTGTTGCCGTCAGATACCGTCAACCGCCTACCCGTCAGACCTGCGTGGGATGGCCAACAGCTAAGAACCTCGGTCGCGCCGGCTAGCGCTCGTAGTCATAGAAGCCGTGCCCGCTCTTGCGCCCCAGCCGGCCGCTATCGACCATGCGCTGCTGGAGCGGGTGCGGCCGATACTTGGGGTCCTGGAAGTAGGCGTTGTAGACCGCCTGCGTCACGGCCAGGTTCACATCCAGCCCGATGAGGTCGAGCAACTCGAACGGCCCCATGCGGAAGCCCAGCGAGCGAATGAGCCGGTCGATGGTTTCGACATCGGCGGCATGCTCGCCCAGCAGCCGGAACGCCTCGCCATAGAAGGGGCGGGCGACACGGTTGACGATGAAGCCGGGTGAGTCCTGGCACAGCACTGGCGTCTTGCCCAGTCGCTCCACGAAGTCGTGGGCCAGGGCGACGGTGGCGTCGCTGGTGTGGTCGCCGCGGATAATCTCCACCAGCGGCATGAGGTGGGCGGGGTTGAAATAGTGCAGGCCCAGAACGCGGTCGGGCCGGCCGGTGGCCGCGGCCAGGGCGCTGATGCTGAGGCTGCTGGTGTTGCTGGCCAGCACGGTGTGGGGCGGGGCGGCGGCGTCCAGGTGGCCGAAGAGTTGGCGCTTCAAGGCGATGTCCTCTGGCACGGCCTCGATGACCAGGTCGGCGCGGGCGGCCACGGCCAGGTCGCTCGTTGGCGAGAGGGCGGCCACGGCCTGCGCGGCCGTCTCCGGTCGCGTCTTGCCGCGCCTCACGCCCTCCTCGATGCTGGCGGCAATCGTCCGCAGCCCCTGGCCGGCGATCTCCTCGGTCAGATCGTAGAGCCGTACCCCATAGCCGGCCAGCGCCGCCGACTGGGCGATGCCCCGCCCCATGGTGCCGGAGCCGATGATCGCGATGGTGGTGAGCATGGTTCTTGTTCGTTGTCGTGCGGGGGAGCGGGCAGGGAGCGGGAGAGCAGGGGAGCGGGGGAGATTCTTTCCCCCCTGCTCCCCCGCTTCTATTACATTACTTGCTGCCCTACTTCGCAAACCCCACGGCCCGCGTCTCGCGGATGACCGTCACCTGAATCTGGCCGGGGTATTGCATGCTGTCTTCGATGTTCTTGGAAATCTCCTTAGACAGGCGCACGGCGGCCAGGTCGTCGATCTGGTTGGGCTTGACGAGGATGCGGATCTCGCGCCCCGCTTGCAGGGCGTAGGCGCTCTCGACGCCGGCGAAGGACGTGGCGATTTCCTCCAGCGTGCGGACGCGCTTGATGTAGTTCTCCAGGCTTTCGCGCCGCGCCCCCGGCCGCGCGCCGGAGATGGCGTCGGCGGCCTCGACGATGATGGCCTCGACCGTGTCCTGATCGACTTCGTGGTGGTGCGAGGCGATGGCGTTGACGACGACGGGCGGCACTTTGAAGCGCTTGGCAAACTCCGCGCCGATCTGAGCGTGGGTGCCTTCCTGGTCGTGGTCCATGGCCTTACCCAGATCGTGAAGCAGCGCGCCCATCTTGGCCGTCTCGATGTTGGCTCCTAGTTCGGCGGCCAACAGGGCGGCAATGTGGGACGCCTCGACGGCGTGATGGAGCTGGTTCTGGCCATAGGAGGTGCGGTACTTCAGGCGGCCGAGCGTCTTGAGGATCTCCGGGTGCAGGCCATGGACGTTGGCCTCGTAGGCGGCCTGCTCGCCCGCTTCTTTGATGTCGCGCTCGACTTCCTCGGTGGCGTCGCTAATGAGCTTCTCGATGCGCGCCGGGTGGATGCGCCCATCGGTAATGAGCTTGGCCAGCGCCCGCCGGGCGACCTCGCGCCGCACTGGATCGAAACTCGACACCGTGACTGCTTCCGGCGTGTCATCGACGATGATATCGACGCCGGCGGCCTGCTCAAAGGCGCGGATGTTGCGGCCGTTACGGCCGATGATGCGCCCCTTCATCTCGTCACTGGGCAGCGGCACAGTTGAGACGACCATTTCGGCCACCTGGTCGCTGGCCAATCGCTGGATGGCCAGGGCGATGATCTTGCGCGCCTGGGCTTCGGCCGTTTCTTTGGCGCGGTTGTCGATCTCGCGCATGACGCGGGCCAGGTCTTGCTGGGCCTCGCGCTCCACCTGTTGCAGCAGGACGACGCGCGCCTCGTCAGTGGTCATGGCGGCGATCTCTTCCAGCTTCTCGCGGTGGACTGTCTCCAGGTCGGCCAGTTCGTTCTGGCGCTTGTCGATCTTGCTCTGGCGCTTGTTCAGCACCTGCTCGCGCAACTCCAGCTTTTTGGCCTGGCTGTCCTGGTTGGCGCTGCGCCGGTCGACGCGCTCCTCGGCGCGGGCCAGGTCCTGATAGCGCCGCTCAATAGCCTTCTCAGCCTCGGTGCGCAGTTCCTGGGCTTCCTCACGCGAGACACGCAGGATGTTGTCGGCCTCTCGCTCGGCGGTCAGGCGTTTCTCGGCCAATTCGGCCTCTGTCGCCGCTACCAGGGCATCGATTTTGGGGCGCATGACCGACCGCATGATGAGCGCCGCGGCCAGCGCGCCCAGCAGCAGGCCGATGATCAGCCCTATCCATAGTTCCATGATTGCTATCTCCTCTAGGTTTCGTCGTCAGGTTTGATCTCCGGCCAAATTTCAGTGACAACCTCGCCGACGACGTCATAGGGGTAGCCATGACGCAGCAGATAGCGGGTCATCTTGGCGCGCCACTCCGCTTCGGGCAGAGTGCGCCATCGGCCGGCTTGTTTACGCGCGACACGTCGCGCGGCTTCGATCTCGTCCAGTCCTTCCAGTGCTTCGCTGACGACTTCGCGGTCTAGTCCTTTTTGGCTCAGCTCCTGGCGCAGCGCCAGCCGGCTGCGCGGGCGGAAGGCATCGCGCTGTTCGACCCAATAGGCGGCGAAAGCGTTGTCGTCGAGCAGACCCGCGGCGGTCAGATCGTCGAGGACTTGCTGGATGATGTCGTCAGCATGTTGATGGCGGCGCAATTGGCGGGCGATCTCGTTGGCGCTGCGCGGCCGGCGGGCCAAGAGAGCCACAGCTCGCTCGCGGGCGTGGTGGACTTCCTCGCGCTGCTCCAGCGCGGTCAGATCGGCGGCGCTGATTGTCTGGCCGACACGCAACCCCGCGGCCACGGCCACGTCAAGCGCCAGCCCGCAG
>DAOSMQ010000080.1:3428-8027 GCA_035372725.1 Promineifilum sp. (SeqCode) | reverse complement strand
GTCGGCGGCCGGCTGGGCATCCTGGCCTCGGAGTGGGACGCTACCGGCGGCCTCGACCTCGCTAAGGCCAATGCCTGGCTGGCGGCGCGGCAGCCGCAGCTGCTAATGCTCGGCCACATCACGGCGGCCAAGCTCTATGGCGGCCTGGAAGTGGAGACGACGCTCGATCCCAAGGAGCAGCCGTTCCTCTACGACCACGCCATGGAGGGCACGCCGCTACTGCCCGGCGTCATGGGCACGGAGTCGTTCGGACAACTAGCGCTGGCGCTGGCCCCTGGCTACCGCGTCGCTGCTATCTTCGACGAGCAGTTCCACGCGCCGTTTAAGTTCTACCGCATGGAGCCGCAGACGCTCTACCTGAGCGGCTTCGCGACACCGGCGGCCGACGGCAACCTCGTCGCCCACGCGACCCTGCGCTCGGTGCGCGACCTGGGCAAGCCCGGTCTGCCGCCACAGCAAAAGGTCCACTTCACGGCCAGCGTCCTGCTGGCCCGCGAACTGGATAGGCCAGTCCTCGACTTCACCCCGCCCGCGGCCGAGGCGCTGCCCATCCCCGCCGACGCCATCTACCGCGTCTACTTCCACGGCCCGGCCTACCAGGTGTTGGAGCGGGCGGCCGTGACCGGCGAGACCGCCATCGGCCTGATGACCGCCGACCTGCCGGCCAACACCAGCCCGGCCGACGTGGCTTCGGTCATGGCCCCGCGGCTGATCGAACTGTGCTTCCAGACAGCCGGCGTGTGGGACATCCAGACGACGGGCACAATGGCCCTGCCGCTGGGCCTGGCGTCGGTGACCGCCTATCGCCAGCCCACCGAAGCCGACGGCCGGCGGCTCTATGCCCTTGTCGAAGCCATCGACGGCGGCGACGCTTACCACGCCCGCGTGCTCGACGAAGCCGGCCACGTCTACGTTGAGCTAAAGGGGTATCGCACGGTTGATCTGCCCGGCAGCGTTAGCCTGTCATAGCTCGCAGTTACCTCCTCACTAACCTGTGGCAACCGCCCGCTGGATTCCTCTGATCCAGCGGGCGGTTTGCTGTCGTATAATAGCTTTATGGTCACTGGAATAACGCCCGGCACGGTAGGGGCGCAACGACTGACGGGACAACCGTGGCGCGGACAATGATGCCACTGGCGCAGATCACCCACGCAGACACCACCATCTATTGGCTATGCGAAGACGAATCGGCGGCGACGAATCCCGCGCTGCTCTCCCCCGCAGAGGCCGCCGCCTACGCCGCGCTACGCGCCGGCAAGCGACGCCGCGACTGGCTCCTCGGCCGGCGCGTCGCCAAGCGTCTCGTGCAGGCCAGCATGGCTGCCCGCCTCGGCCAAACGCCACCCCTTTCCGAGATCACCGTCCTCAGCCACGCCGACGGTTGGCCGCAGGTGTCGCTGCCGGCGGCACTCGCCACCGGGCCGATCACTCTGTCGATCAGCCACAGCCACGACCGCGCTCTCTGCGCCCTCGTCTGGGGCAACCAGCCCCTCGGCTGCGACCTGGAATTCATCGAGCCGCGCTCCGCCGGCTTCGTGGCCGACTACTTCACCGCCGCCGAGCGCCAATACCTGGCCGCCGCCACGCCGGCCGACCACCCCACCCTGGCCAACGCCATCTGGAGCGGCAAGGAAGCGGCGCTAAAGGCCATTCGCCGGGGGTTGGCGGAGGATACGCGGCTGGTGTCCTGCCTGCCAGGAGAAGCGGCTGATGCCGATGGCTGGCGCTCGCTCCGCTATCGCTGGGAAGAGCCGGCGCGCGCGCTGCCGCCGCTGACGGGTTGGTGGCGGGCGCAGAACGGCTTTGTCATGACGCTGGCCGCCGGTCGCGCGGAGTCTTGAGCGCCGTCGCTCATGCCGCCGCCGCCGGCTCGTGGCGGATGCGCGTCACCACCACCCAGGCCACGGCCATGAACGCCGCGCTGAACAGAAACAGCCAGCGATATTCGTTGCCGAGCACGTCCACCAACGCCCCGCCCAGCGTCGGACCGAGAACGGCAGCCAGCTGCGACGAGAAGTAGTACAGACCGGTATAGGCTCCGATGTGGCGCTCGTCGCCGTGGTCGTAGACCAGCGGCAGGCTGTTGACGTTGACCATCGCCCAGAACAAGCCGCCGAGCACCAGCACGACGACGAAGGTCGCCGCGCCCTGAATGAGGAAGTAAGCCACGGCGAACAGGATCGTCAGACCGGTCAGGCCAACGAGGATGACGTTGCGGCGGCCGTAGCGCGTACCGGCAATGCCCGCCGGCCAGGCGAAGATGAGGAACGACAGGCTAATCGCCCCGGCGTAGATCGACGCCGTGCCGGGGGCAATGCCCAGGGTGAACACGGCGAAGGACGACAACCCCGCCTCCAGCGCGTTAAAGGCGATGAACCAGAAGAGGATGCCCAGAAGCACGTAGATGCCACTGCGCTGCGGATCTTTCATCAGGACGCGCAGGCTGTCGCGCACGGAGCTGTGGGCGTCGTCGGCATCGGCGGCGCGCTGCTCCGGCTCGCGCACGCCGAACAGAACGACGATCATGGCCACGATGAGCAAGATTGCTCCGGCAATAAAGGGCGCCGGCCGGCCGAGGGCGTTGAACAGGATGCCGCCACCCAGGAAGGCGAGCAAGCTGCCGATGCCGCCCATCAGGTTGATGATGCCGTTGGCCTTACTGCGGTCGTCGGGCAGGAACAGGTCGCCCAGCCAGGCCACCGTCGGCGAGCGGAAGAGAGCCATACCAAAGTTGGTGATGAGAATGAAGACGGCCAGGGCCAGCGCCGTGGGCGCGAAGGGCAGCAGCACGAAGCCGAGCACGGCAATGGGCAGGCCGACCAGAATCCACGGCTTGCGCCGGCCGAAGCGCGTCCACGTCCGGTCGCTGCGCGCGCCAACCCAGGGCTGGACGAAGATGTTGATCAGGTTGTCCCAGGTCATGATGAACAGCGCCAGCGACGGGGCCAGGCCGAAGCCGACCACGTCGGGCACGGCCCGCCCCTCGGCCAACAACTGTTGGGTGAACTCGGGGTTGCCCGCCTGCAAGAAGATGGGCACGAACTGATTGAAGATGGGCCAAATGATGCTGATGCCCAGGAATCCGAAGCCGATGATGAACGTCTTGGGATAGGAGAAGCGCCGCAGCGCCGACAGGTCTGTCACCGTTGCCTCCCGTGATGATGTTGAAGTCGCCGCGCCCGGGGAGACGCAACGCCAGTATAGAGGTGACGGGCAGGATGGGCAACGAATGGCGGCGCGGCCTAAGGGATATGCAGCAGCCACGCCGGGCCGTCGGCCGACCACCGGGCCACAGCGTCGAAGCTGGTCGGATCGAAGAGCGTGAAGGTCGTCTGGCGATCGCGCATGGACTGGCCGACAAAGCGCAGGCCGCCGGCCAGATCGCGTGCTAGAAACACATCCATGCCCTCGATGTGGCCCAGGGAAGTCAGCGTCCGCGCATCGAGCACATCGGTGGCAATAACGTTGGCAGACAGATCGCGCCGCAGTAGCCACGCGCCGTCAGGTGACAATTGCAGCCAGTAAATGTGGGCGTCGCTCTCCGCAACCACACGGCCTGTGATCGGGTCAATCACTTGCAGGGGCGTGAACGTCTCGCTCACGTCCCAGCCGCCGCTGCTACCGGCTGTCATGGCGAAGTCGTAGCCGCCCAGGTAGAGCCGCGTCCCGTCGGGTGAGAGGGCTGCGTAGCGAGCCATGCTCTCGGTCGGGCCCTTGGCGTGGGCAATGCCGGCTGTGAGTGCCAGGAGCCGGTCGAGCCAGGTCATGGCCTTACCAATGGCCACCGTCACGACGGTGCGTTGCCGCAGATCGACCGCGGTCAGCCGCTCAGCATCGGCGTGGGCAATGAGCAGCTGCTCCCCGTCCGGCGACAGCACAACGCCCGGCACGCGCGAGGCCATCAGCCTGACGTCGAGCGCGGCGTTGCACTGCGCGGCACACCAATTGCCGCTGCTGACCTCGCTCAGAGTGGTCTCCCATACCGGCGCGAGCGTGCCGGTGTCCAATAGGAGCACGCGCGGCGACGGTGGCTGGGTCATGCCTGGCTCATCGCCCTCCGGCTGGCCGTAGACGACTACAGTCGCCGCGTCCGGGCCGAAGCCGAGCTGCGATGGCGCGAAGGGCAGGGCGGCTGTGGCCAGCATCGCCCCGTTGGTGGCGTCGAACAGCCACACACCGACCTCATTGTCGCCGCGAACGGACAAAGCCAGGCGCTCGCCGTCGGGGCTGAAGGCTAGCGGGCCGACCCAGCCGTCAGGCGTCAGCGAGACCGGCTGTATGGTCCAGGCGGCAACATCGACCAGGTAGACGACCGACGACCGCGGACCACAAGTCTCGCCGCCGGCGAAGTCATAACAGAGCTGCCCGTTGGTGTTCAGAAGGGCCAGGTGGTGGCCATCGGCGGATAGAACGTGGGCGGTGATGAAGTCGCTGTCGCGCCGGTCGTCGAACGTCAGCGGGGTATAGCCGGGCGCGTCCCGGCCGGTCAGTGGATCGACGGCGCGGACAACGCGGCCGAGCGCGTCATCCCAGCCGATGAGCAGCAGCGGAGCGGACGAACCGGTGGACGCAGACGACTGCGTGGACGCAGACGACTGC
>DAOSMQ010000080.1:0-3328 GCA_035372725.1 Promineifilum sp. (SeqCode) | reverse complement strand
TGGACGCAGACGACTGCGTGGACGCAGACGACTCCAGCGGCGCGGCACAGGCCGCCAGTAGCAACAACGACGCCAGCCAGGTTAATTGTTTCACCGTCCAACCTCGTACCTGCGTATTCATATGAGGGAGTACACCACCAGCGGGGGATTGGTTCCCTCAGGGAGTGATTGCGCGGTCGGTTGGCGACGTGGGCAAGGAAAGGCTGATGCGACCCTTGCCACAACTATGTCTATAATCGGCTTCACGTTAAGAGCATGAGGAAGACGCTATGCGACCTAAACCGTTTGTACCCGCCGCCGGCCAGGAATCTGTCTGGGACTACCCCCGCCCACCCCGCCTTGAACCCACGACGAAACACATCCGCATCGTCTTCAACGGCGTGACCATCGCCGAGACGCGCCGGGCGTGGCGTGTCCTGGAGACGAGCCACCCGCCGGTCTACTACATCCCGCCAGAGGACATTCGCGCCGAAGTTCTGCGGCCGGCCGCGGGCCGCTCCTTCTGTGAATGGAAAGGCGAAGCGGGCTACGTCACCGTCGAAGTAGACGGCCGCCGCGCCGAGAACGCCGGCTGGTATTACGCCAGTCCGACGGCCGGCTTCGCCGCCATCAAGGGCTATATCGCCTTCTACGCCGCGCCTATGGACGGCTGCTTTGTGGACGGCGAGCGTGTCCGCCCCCAGCCGGGCAGCTTCTATGGCGGCTGGATCACCGCTGACGTGGTCGGCCCCTTTAAGGGCGAGCCGGGGTCACGGGGGTGGCGATCGTCTGGCTATAGGTAATCGTGGCCACGCCGCGCAGGGTGGCCGCCACCGAGCAGTACTTCTCGACGGACAGGCTCACAGCGCGGGCCACCTTGTCGGGTTCCAGCTCGTCACCCTCCAGCGTGAAGTGCAGGTGGATGTCGGTGAAGGCATAGGGCGGGTCGGGCAATTGTTGGCCGTTCACGTCAATACGCAGCCCGGTTAACCGCTGCCGCTGTCGCTCCAGGATGGCAACGACATCGTGGGCCGCGCACGAGGCCAGGCTCATCAACAGTAGATCGGACGGCTTGGCCGCCTTCCACTCCTGCCAGCCGGGTTCTTCCCGTGGCCAGGAGCCGGCCAGAACCATATTGCCGTAGGAATCGCGACAGGCGAAGAGGCGGCTGCCCTCTTCCAGCCACTTGACGGCGATGTTGCTCAACAGAACCTCCTTACGGGCATAGCGCTATGGCGCTTGGCAGGCGGGCGGCACGTCGGACAGGTCGGCGCCACTGTCGGCGTCGATGCAGCGGCAGTAGTTGGCTCCCTGCCCCTCGCCTGCCCAGAGCCAGTAGGACACCGTCGTCTGGGTACAACTAGCCGACGGCGCGCTCAGCGGCGGGGCGACGGGGCGCGCCCGCTCCAGCCCCAGCCCCTCAAAATCGGCCTCCTGCAACAGGAACAGCCGCCAATGTCGCCCATCGGTGTCGCCCAGTTGCAACTGGCCGTTGCGCGCCAGCACAACGGCCAGCGTCGGGAACAGCATCACCGCCAGCCAGAACAGAATGAACAGCAAAATCAGCAACCGGCGCGGCCACACTCTCATAAATTCTCTCGGCAATACGGGTCGGCCGGCAACACCGCCGGCGCTAGACGGCCGCTTCCGTTTCGGCCATCATCGCCGGCAAGTATAGCTCGGTCGTATATTGCTTCACCATTCGCCGCGTGCTGAACAGCGGCGCGTTGGAGCGAATGGCCTCGCGCATGACTTGTACCCAGCCGCGTGGCGTGCCGTCGCGGTCGCGGTCATAGAAGAGGGGCACGATCTCCTGCTCCAGTAGCTGGTAGATCGTCTCCGCGTCGAAGGCGTCCTGCGCGTCGGGGTCGCTGAACTCGCGATCCTCCACCGCCCAGCCATTGGCGCCATTGTAGCCCTCGGCCCACCAGCCATCGAGGATGCTCAGGTTGGGGATGCCGTTCAGCGATGCCTTCATGCCGCTGGTGCCGCTGGCCTCGCGCGGGCGGCGCGGCGTGTTCAGCCAGACGTCGACGCCCTGCTTGAAATAGCGGGCCGAGTGCAGGTCGTAGTTCTCGACAAAGGCCACGCGCCCGCCGAAGTAGTTGGACTTGGCGAAATTATAGACCTGCTGGATAAGGTGCTTGCCCGGCTCGTCGGCCGGGTGGGCCTTGCCGGCGAAGACGATCTGCACCGGCCGGTGCATGTTTAGCAAGATGCGCTGCAACCGCTCCATGTCCTGGAACAGCAGCGTCGCCCGCTTGTAGGTGGCAAAGCGGCGCGCAAAGCCGATGGTCAGCGCGTTGGGATCCAGCAGCGTGCCGCCGACAAGCACCTCGGTCGGGTCGCACTGCCCGGCCACCCAGGAATGGCGGGCGCGCATACGCAGGTAGTCCATCAACTTGCTCTTCAGACTGACATGGGCGCGCCACAGCACCTCGTCGGGCACATCGGCCAGCCGCTCCCAGAGCACAGGGTCGTCGTGGTGATCCTCCCAGTCGGCGCCAAGGTACTCCTTGAACACCTGGCGCATCTCGCCGGCCGTCCAGCCGGGCACGTGGACGCCGTTGGTAATGGCCATGATCGGCACATCGGCCACCGCCCGATCGGGCCAGACGGGCTGCCACATCTGGCGCGAGACTTCGGCATGCAGCTGGCTGACACCATTGCGCCGCCCGGAGAGCCGCAGCGCCAGAACGGTCATATTGAAGGCGTCGCCCCACGGTTCGGCGTGGTGGCCCAGGCTGAGAAACGCATCGCGGTTGATGCCCAACTCGTCCCAGAAGCCGGGGAAATACTTGTCCATCAGCGAGAAGGAAAAGGCGTCGTGGCCCGCGGGCACGGGCGTGTGGGTCGTGAAGACAGTGCGCGACTTGACCAGCTCACAGGCCGTCTCGAAGTCCAGCCCGCCGGCCACTTCCTGGCGCACACTCTCCAGCAGCAGGAAGGCGGAGTGGCCCTCGTTCATGTGCAGCACGGCCGGCTTGTAGCCCAGCTTGCTCAGCAGCCGCACGCCGCCAATGCCCAGCATGATCTCCTGGCGAATGCGTACCTCGCTGTCACCGGAATAGAGGCGGGCCGACAGCTCGCGATCCCACGGCTCATTTTCGGCCACATCGGTGTCGATGAGATAGAGCGGCACGCGGCCGACCTGCACCCGCCAGACGCGCGCCTGGACCATGCGGTTGCCCATCCACACCTCGATGCGCAGTTCGCGGCCGTCGGCGTCGTCCACCGGATGGATAGGCACGTCGGCCATGTAGACCGGCTCGTAAATCGCCTCCTGCCAGCCATGGGAGGGCAGGCGCTGGCGGAAGTAGCCCTGCGGATAGAAGAAGCCCACGCCGAC
>DAOSMQ010000079.1:0-8069 GCA_035372725.1 Promineifilum sp. (SeqCode) | reverse complement strand
GTGGCGCTGCGGCAGCAGCTCGGCGACGCCAAGCGGCCGCTGCATTATCTGGCCGGTCACGTTGGTGACAGCAGTGTTGGCGCTATTCACGGCGACGACCATGGGGTCGAGGCCAACCTGCACGCTGAGCGGCGTCAGGCCGTTGGCGCGGCAGGCCGCGGACTCGACTGTGGTGATGGGCCGGCTGGCGTCAACGAGGTCGGCGCTTTCGGCACAGAAAGCCTCGAAGCCGGCGACAGTGCCGACGCTGCTGATCTTGAGCGCCCCTAGAAAGCCCTCGCTGCGGAAGCGCCGGGCCACCTCGCGCGTGACGGGGTTGAGCGTGGAACTGCCGGAGATAACGATGTCGCCCTCGTAGGCGGCCGGGTCGATGGGCGTGGTTGCGTCCAGACCGAGCATGGTGGCCAGGGCGGCAGCCTGCTCGGCCAGCGCGGCAGCGTCGGCCGGAAACGCGCCTTGCTCGCTCATGACTTCTTCGGCATGTTGCAAGTAGTAGAGGAGGAAGGCGGCTACCTGCGGCTTGTCGCTGAGAATCGCCGCGGACGAATACAGGAGCAGCGGCCGGGTTAGCGGATACGTGCCCGCGGTGACGGTCTCGGCCGATGGGGCGATGCCGTCAATGCTCAGGGCCTGGAGCGCGGGCTGATTGGCGGTGTAGAGGGCGTAGCCCAGCAGGCCAATGCCGTTGGCGTCCGCGGCGATGCCGGCGGCAATAGCGGCGTCGTCCTCGGTGGAGAGGGTGACGTTGGTCGCGCCGGTCAACTGTGACTTGTAATAGCCGGCCACTAGCTGGGCTTCGGGAATATCGGTCTGTTCGGCCACCAGACCAAAGGATTGATTGATGATCGACAGGAGCAGCGTGCTGAGGATGACGACGGCCAGCGAGGTGGCCGCCAGGAAGACGAAGCGCCAGGAGGTGGCCACGCGCTGTCGCCGGGTCACCTGGGCGCGGATGCCGTCCTCAGACGGATAGAGATCGACAAAACGGTCGGACGGCTGGGGGCCTGGCTCCGGGGCGCTCTCGGCGGGCGATTGATGGTCGTTCATTCGTACACCTCGCGGAAGCGGGCGACGATGCGCTGGCTGATGATGTTAAGCAGCAAGGTGACGGCGAAGACAACCAGGCCGATAGCGTAGATGCTCTTGTAGTCGAGCGATTCGTAGCTCAGGTCACCGCCGCTGATGCGCACCATGTAGCCGGTCATTGTCTCGGCCGACTCGAAGGGGTTCCAGGTCAGCTTTGGCCCTGCGCCGGCGGCGATGGCCACAACCATCGTCTCGCCGAAAGCGCGCGAGATGGCCACGACGAGGGCCGCGGCTACGCCGGACAGCGCCGCAGGCAGAATGACCTTGACCGCCGTCTCGAACTTGGTCGCGCCGACGCCGTAGGCGGCTTCGCGCAACGAGTTGGGCACGGCGTGGAGCGCGTCCTCGCTCAACGAGGCGATCAGCGGCGTGATGAGCACGCCGACGACCAGCCCGGCCGAGGCGACGTTGTAAATCTGGACGATGTCCTTGCCCAGGACGGCGCGCAGGATAGCCGTGACAAAGGTCAGGGCGAAGTAGCCGTAGACGACCGTGGGCACGCCAGCCAGCATCTCCAGCGCCGGCTTCAGCAGGCTGCGCACCCGCGGCGAAGCATACTCGCTCAGGAAAATAGCCGAAGCCAGGCCCAGCGGGATGGCCACGACCAGGGCGATAGCGGTGATCATCAGCGTGGCGTTCAGCAGCGGCAGAATGCCGAAGTGACTAGCCTGTGGTTGCCAGGTGGTGTCGGTGAGGAAGTTGACCACGGTGACGCGCTCATCGGCGAAGAAGCGCAAGGCCTCTTCCAGCAAGATGGCGACGATGCCGATAGTCGTCAGGATGGAAACTGCGGCGGCGAGCAACAGACCGGATTCAATGGTGCGCTCGCCGATGCGGTGACGCCGGCTCAGGTCGGGCGGGTCGGATGCGCTGGCGGCCCCGGCCCGTCCGGCGCCGGCCTCCCCTCGCGGAGGCAGCACGGTTAAGTTCTCCATTTCCTTCTCCATACCCCCATTCTAGGCGCGAATGAGCAAATATGACAATCGCTCGCGCCGCGCGGATAGGTTGGTTACGGGCGCTGTTGCCAGCGCCGATCATGGTGACGCGCCGCCCACACCCGCGCGGCGCGAGATGTGGGCGGCGTCTGTTTGCCCAGCGGCGCTATCGACCGCTGTCGTTGTTACTGTCCAGTGGCGTCAACGAACGCGCAACTCGCGCCATTGAGGGCCTCATCGCTGGCGGGGAAATAGCCGACGGTCTCGATCTCTTCGTCCACATTGGTCAGGAAGAAGTTGATGTAGTCGGCCACCTGCGGCTTGGCCTGCAAGATGGCCGCGTCGCTGTAGAGGAACAGCGGCCGGGCCAGCGCATACGTCCCACCCTCGACTGTGTCGAAGTCCGGGACAACACCCTCGACGGCCACCAGCCGCACCGTGTCGGCGTTATTGGCCGCGTAGGCATAGCCGAAGTAGCCGATGGCATAGGGGCTGCCGGCCACGCCCTGCACCAGAACGTTGTCGTCTTCGCTCTGCTGCAAGTTGGCCGCCTCCAACTGCGGGTTGGCCACGCCGTCTTCCAGGTCGGGGTAGATCACCTCGGTGAAGTAGTCGAACGTGCCGCTGTCGGTGCCGGGAATGTAGCGCTCAATCGGCTCGTCCGGGAACGACGGGTCTACGTCCGCCCACGTCTCCGCTGTCGAGAACACCAGCGCCAGCTGCTCCAGCGTCAGGTCTTGCACGAAGTCGTTCTCCTGACTGACCACGACGGCCAGCCCGTCCGTGCCGATGCGGAACTCGACCGGCGTCCGGCCGATGGCCGCGCAGTTGGCCGCTTCCTCGTCCTTGATTGCCCGGCTGGCGTTGGCGATGTCGGTCTCGCCCGTGCCGCAGAAGCGCTCGAAGCCACCGCCCGTGCCAATGCTGTCGATGGTGATCTGGCCGCTGAAGCCCTCGGCCTGGTAGCGCTCGGCGATCGCCTCGGCCAATGGGTAGACGGTCGAACTGCCAGCCGTCACAATGTCGCCCGATACCGCCAACGGATCGGCCGCGGGTAGCTCGCACATGGCCCCCTGCGCCACGGTCTCGCCGGTCGTGTTCTCAGGCATAGTCGCGGCCAGGCCCATAGCCACCAGCCAGTGGTTGCGGGCCTCGTTGAGGGCCTCATCGCTGGCGGGGAAATAGCCGACGGTCTCGATCTCTTCGTCCACATTGGTCAGGAAGAAGTTGATGTAGTCGGCCACCTGCGGCTTGGCCTGCAAGATGGCCGCGTCGCTGTAGAGGAACAGCGGCCGGGCCAGCGCATACGTCCCACCCTCGACTGTGTCGAAGTCCGGGACAACACCCTCGACGGCCACCAGCCGCACCGTGTCGGCGTTATTGGCCGCGTAGGCATAGCCGAAGTAGCCGATGGCATAGGGGCTGCCGGCCACGCCCTGCACCAGAACGTTGTCGTCTTCGCTCTGCTGCAAGTTGGCCGCCTCCAACTGCGGGTTGGCCACGCCGTCTTCCAGGTCGGGGTAGATCACCTCGGTGAAGTAGTCGAACGTGCCGCTGTCGGTGCCGGGAATGTAGCGCTCAATCGGCTCGTCCGGGAACGACGGGTCTACGTCCGCCCACGTCTCCGCTGTCGAGAACACCAGCGCCAGCTGCTCCAGCGTCAGGTCTTGCACGAAGTCGTTCTCCTGACTGACCACGACGGCCAGCCCGTCCGTGCCGATGCGGAACTCGACCGGCGTCCGGCCGATGGCCGCGCAGTTGGCCGCTTCCTCGTCCTTGATTGCCCGGCTGGCGTTGGCGATGTCGGTCTCGCCCGTGCCGCAGAAGCGCTCGAAGCCACCGCCCGTGCCAATGCTGTCGATGGTGATCTGGCCGCTGAAGCCCTCGGCCTGGTAGCGCTCGGCGATCGCCTCGGCCAATGGGTAGACGGTCGAACTGCCAGCCGTCACAATGTCGCCCGATACCGCCAACGGATCGGCCAGCGGCATTGTACCCTCCCCCTCGGCAGAAGTGGCAGATGCCGCGGTTGGCTCCGCGGCATCTGCCGGCTCGGCGGTGGCGGCTGTCTCATCAACTGTCGTTGCTGTTGGGGCTGTAGTCTCCGGCTCCGCTTGCTGCGCTGTTCCGCCACAGGCGGCAGCCATCAGTGTGACCAAAATCAACAGCGCCAGTAGTTTACTCCGCATTCTTTCTCCTCCGATTGGTTGTCTTTTTCCCCTGACCGCTTCGCCCGCACACAGGCGATTTCCAACCAGGCGCAATCGGCCGGTGGGCCAGCGCAGGTTGGGTGTCATGTGGAATAACGAACTTCACTAAGAGGAGGATAACCGGCGGCTATTAAGGACAAGTCAGCCGCGTGTAAAAGCCAGGCTAAGGTTGTGTTAACACCTTGTTAACAACTGCGTCAGCAGCGTCATTGTCCGGCCGTTGGGAGCGTGAAATAGAAGCTACTCCCCTTATCGATCTTGCTCTTGACCCAGATGCGGCCGCCGTGAGCTTCGACGAGATGGCGGGCGATGGCAAGCCCCAGGCCAGTGCCGCCACGGCTGCGGGTGCGCGCCCGGTCAGACTTGTAGAAGCGCTCGAAGACGCGCGGCAAGTCGGCCTTGGCAATGCCGATACCGGTGTCGCGCACCTCGAAGAGCACTTCGCCGGCGTTGTCGGGCTGCGGCCGGGCGCTCAGACGAATGTAGCCGCCCGACGGGGTGAACTTGATGGCGTTATGGAGAAGATTGGTGAGTACCTGCTGGATGCGCTCCTCGTCGGCCAGCACCGGCGGCGTGCCGGCAGCCACTTCGACGCTCAGTTGCGCTCCCGCCCGTTCAGCCTGTAGCCCCAGCCGCTCCAGCGGCACTTCGAAGAGGCGGGCCACGGCCACAGGGACAAGCCTCAGGCTCACCTGACCCGACTCGATCTGCGACAGCTCGGTCATCTCGGCCACCATTTGGGTTATGGTGTGGACTTCGTTCTCGGCCTGGCGCAGAAAGCGCTCGGCCGCTGGCGGGTCGGCCAGCGCGCCGTCTTGAAGCGTCTCGATGACAGCGCGCAGGGAGGCCAGCGGCGTGCGCAGTTCGTGCGACAGGTTGCCCAGGAAATCGCGGCGCATCGTCTGCAAGCGCCGTACCTGGGTGAGGTCTTGGAAGATGACCACGTAACCGGCCGTGCCGCTCTCGCGAAAGGGTGTGACGACAACTTGCAGCAGCAATTCCGGCCCCAGTTCGACCGCCTCGACCTGTTCCTGCTCCTGGGCGCGACAGCGCTGCCACAGTTCGATCAGACTGTGGTGGCGAACGACGGCAGCAAAGGGACGGCCGAGGGCCTCTTCCGGCGTTGTCCGCAGCAGGCGGCCGGCGGCCGGGTTGATCAGCAAGACCATGCTAAGATGGTCGGTAATGAGAACGCCGTCGGCCATGTGCTCCAGCACGGTAGCAAAGCGGCGGTGATCGCGCACCAGGTCGTTAATGCGCTCGCGTTGGCGCTCAGCCATATCGTTGAAGGCACTGACAAGGCCACTGGCGGTGTGGCGGCTATCGGGCAGTACGCGCGCGGCGTCGTCGCCGGCGGCGATGCGGCGCGCAGCATCAGCGACTTGCTGGGCCGGCCGGACCGTACGCTGGGCCAGCCAAAACGACAACCCGGCTACACCCAACAGCCCTAGCCCAGAGGCCAGCAGCAGTGCCCGCGGCGGGCAACTGGGATTGGCCAAACAGCTGCTGCGCGTCAGGTACAGGTATAGACCCAGGGTCAGGACAATGGTCAGAAGCGCGAAGGAAACGAAGATGCGCCGAAACAGCCTGGTGGCCATGTCTTACCCATCAAAGCGATAGCCAATGCTGCGCACGGTGATGATGCGCGTAGCGTTGGCCGGGTCTGGCTCAATCTTCTCGCGCAGCCAACGGATGTGGACATCGACCGTGCGGCTGTTGCCGTCGAACGACCAGCCCCAGACGCGCTCCAGGATCAGGTCGCGCGACAGAGCGATGCCGCGATGGCGGGCCAGGAAGAGCAACAGATCGAACTCTTTTGGCTTGAGGCGGATGGGGTGGCCGTCAAGGCGGGTCTCGCGCCGGGTCTCGTCGATAGTCAGGTTGCCGAAGGTCAGCGGCTCGACGGGCAAGGCGGCCATGCCCGGGCGGGCGGCCTCAGCGGCCTCGTCCTGGGCGATCAGCTCGCCGCGGATCATCTCCACACGACGCAATAGCGCCTTGACGCGGGCCAGCAGCTCGCGCATGCTAAACGGCTTGGTCAGATAGTCGTCCGCGCCAACCTCCAGGCCAATGACCTTATCGATTTCTTCCGCGCGCGCTGTCAGAATGAGGATGGGCAGGCTCATCTCCTTGCGCAGGATGCGGCAGACCTCGAAGCCGTTGAGGCCCGGCAGCATGAGGTCGAGCAGCAGCAGGTCGGGTTGCTGGCGGCGGGCCAGCTCCAGCGCCGCGTAGCCGTTGTCGGCGGTGGTGATTTCGTAGCCCTGGTTCTGGAGGTTGTAGACCAGCGTATCGCGCAGGGTCTCATCATCTTCGACGACAAGGACTTGGTAGGACATAAGCGCTTTCGGTAGCCGCGCAGCCAGAGTCGTTTGTCCCAGGTCTGGACAGGCGGATAATGCCGCGTATGATCGGTGCCAGTCGGAGAATACCACCATGCTTCATGAACGCAACGCTGCCGAGGGCCACATCGCCACTGAGTTACAGGTTCGACCGGAACAGGTCGCCGCGGCCGTCAGTCTGCTGGACGACGGCAACACCATCCCCTTCATCGCCCGCTATCGCAAAGAGGTCACGGGCGTCCTGGACGAAGAGCAACTGCGCTACATCGCCGAGGAGATCGCCCGTCGGCGCGCCCTGGACGAGCGCCGCGCCGCTGTCCTGGCCTCCGTTGAGGAGCAGGGCAAGCTGACGGAGGAGTTGCGCGGGCAGATCGAGGCGGCGATGACGATGACGCTGCTGGAAGACCTCTACGCCCCCTACCGGCCCAAGCGCCGCACCCGCGCCGGCATCGCCCGCGAGAAGGGGTTGGGGCCGCTGGCCGATCTCATCCTGGCCCAGCCACGCACGAGCCAGACGGCGGCGCAACTGGCCGAGTCGTACCTGAGCGAGGCCGCGCCGACGACCGAGGCAGCGCTGGCCGGGGCGCGCGACATCGTCGCTGAGACCATCAGCGACCACGCCGGCGTGCGTGGCCGCCTGCGACAGCGGGCCATGCAGGTCGGCGTCCTCTGCGCGCGGCGCATTGAGGGCGCGGCCGACGAGCGGGGCATCTATTCGCTCTACTACGACTTCGAGATGGCCGTGCCGCGCCTGCGTCCGCACCAGGTCTTGGCCATCAACCGGGGCGAGGCGGACAAGGTGCTGCGCGCGACCGTCAACGTGACGGAAGCGGAGCAACTGCTGGCCATGCGAGCGCACTTCCGGCCCGACCGTCTGTCGCCGCTGGCCGAGCATCTGCAACTGGCCATGGACGACGCCGCCAAGCGGCTGCTGCTGCCCGCTGTCGAGCGGGACGCGCGCCGCGCCCTGAGCGAAATGGCTGAGCGCCACGACATTGAGGTCTTCGCCAGCAACCTGCGCGCCCTGCTGACCCAGCCGCCGCTGGCCGGCCACGTTGTCCTGGGTGTTGATCCCGGCTTTCGCACCGGCTGCAAGCTGGCCGTCATCGACCCGACGGGCAAGGTGCTGGACACGGGGACGATCTATCCCCACACGTCGCCGCACCGCGCCGCCGAGGCCGAGCAGGCGTTGCTGACCCTCATCGCCCGTCACGGTGTCACCCTCATCGCCATCGGCAACGGCACGGCCTCGCGCGAGACGGAGCGGCTGGTGGCCGGCCTGACGCGCGAGCGAGCCGGCCTGCATTACGTTATGGTCAGCGAGGCCGGGGCCAGCGTCTACAGCGCCAGCCCACTGGCGCGCGCGGAGATGCCCGACCTGGATGTGTCGTTGCGCGGCGCGGTGTCGATCGGCCGCCGCCTGCAAGACCCGCTGGCCGAGCTGGTGAAGATCGACCCCAAGAGCATCGGCGTGGGCCAGTACCAGCACGACGTGAACC
>DAOSMQ010000078.1:0-8076 GCA_035372725.1 Promineifilum sp. (SeqCode) | reverse complement strand
CCAGTTCCAACACGCGCGGGCCGGTCAGATAGGGCAGGGCCGCCGCGCCCCAGGCCTGCCACTGCCCCAGCGAGACGGCCCAGGCGACGGCGTCATAAGTCCAGGCCAGACGGCCGTAGAGCAGATCGTAGGCGCGGGCCAGTAGGGCGGGGGCGAGGCGGGCGGCCATGCTACGGCGCGATCTGCTGGCAGATGAGCGCCCCCTGCGGCAACTCCGGCAATGGCAGCGTGCCATTGGCGACGACGAACTCCGCCCCGCCGAGCGCATCCACAAAGCGCGCCCCGTCGGGAACGCCGGCATGGTCGATGGGCACGCCGCCGGCCGGGCGCGGCGCGGCGCCGCGGTGGGCAAAGACGAGGATACGCTCGTCAGCGCTATCGCGCTGGTAGGCGATGGTGTCGTCCTCCACCAGTAGCAGCTGGAAGCCGCCGCGCTGGAGGGCCGACGAGCGGCGGCGCAGATGGATGAGGTCGCGGTGAAAGGCGTGCAGCGGCTGGTTCCAGCGCGTCTCGTCCCAGACCATGCAGCCGCGAGCGCCGAGGCGCTCCACGTCGGTCATGCCAATCTCGTCGCCATAGTAGAGGCCGGGCACGCCGGGGAAGGTCAGTAGCACGACCGCGGCCAGCCGGTGGAGAGCGTCGTTCTCGCCCACAGTTGTACGGATGCGCGGCGTGTCGTGGCTGTCGAGGAGGTTGTATTGCTGTAGGGCCACGGCCCAGGGGATGGTTGCCAGGCGGCTCTGCCAGCTGGCGGCCAGCGCCTCGGTCGGCCAGTGGGGGCCAGTCAGCTTGTCGGCAAAGCCATGCGCGCCGAGATCATAGCCGCGCAACCAGTACCACAGCGGTTGGGTGAAGCCGTCGTAGTTCATCACGCCATCCCACTGGTCGCCCTGGAGCTGGCTGGTGGCGTCGAAGAAGTTCTCGCCGATGAGATAGGCGTCGGGGCGGGTCTGGCGCACGGCGCGGCGGATACCGGCGCTGATCTCGCGGCCGAGTTGGGTCGGCCCCTGCCGGCCGAGCATATTGGCGACATCAATGCGCCAGCCGTCGGCGGAGAACGGCGGCCGCAGCCAGCGCCGGAAGACGGCGTCGGGGGCGGCGTAGATACGGCGGCGCAGTTCGGCGCTGAGGTAGTTGAGCTTGGGGAGCGTCCAGACGCCGAGCCACGTCGCATAGTCATCGGGATGGTGACGGAAAGTGAAGAACTCGGCTTCCGGCGCGGCGCTGTCGGCCCGCGCCGCCTGGAACCAGGGATGCCAGTAGCCGCAGTGGTTGGGTACGATGTCGAGGAGGTAGCGCATGCCGCGCGCGTCCAGCGCCCGCCGCAGCGAGACGAGAGCCGCGTCGCCGCCGAAGTGGGGATCCACGTGGTCATAGTCGGCCACGTCGTACTTGTGGTTCGATAGCGCCGTGAAGATCGGGTTCAGATAGAGAGCGTTGACGCCCAGGCCGGCCAGATAGTCCAGGCGCGATTCGATGCCGGGCAGGTCGCCGCCGTAGAAAACCAGCGGGAAGAGCTGCCCGGCCGGCGGCGTCGCGCCCCAGGGATAGGTGGTGGGGCGGTGGCCGCGGTACTCGTACTCCTCCGGTCGCGGGTCGGTGGAGGGATCGCCGTTGGCGAAACGGTCGGGGAAGATCTGGTAGAAGACGGATTCGGCCGGCCAGCCGGGCGGATCATAGTCGGCCAGGATGCGAAAGTCGGTGTAGTCGAGAGGCACGTGGGCCGATGGGCCGGCGGCGCTGTAGTGCCACAGGCCATCGGCCGCCTCGATGACAAAACGGTAGTGGGCCAGTGGTTCGTCGATGAGCAGGTCGGCCTGCCACCATTGGACGAACGGCTCGGCCTGGCTCAGTGCCATTGCCGTCAACGCCTGTTCGCCGTCGGGGAAGGTGCGCAGCAAGACGCGGCGCACGGGGGCCGCCTGGGCGACGCGCAGGCGCAGCCGCACCGTTTCGCCCAGACGTGGATGGAGCTTGGAGACGTAGCGCTCGGAGCCGTCGTGATGGGCGGAGCGCAACCAGGCGGGTTGGTTCATAGGGTAAGCCCAGGGGTGTCAGAAGTGTGGCCGGCTCGCCTGGCGGCCGGCTGCTACTGCCCGCGGACGATGAGCAGCGGCCGGTCGATGCGCTGCAAGATGCCGGCGGCGACACTGCCATAGTAGACCTCGGTCAGGCCGCCGCGGCCGTGACTGGCCATGGCGATCAGGTCGGCGGCGTTCGCGGTGGCCACGCGCAGGATCGTGGCCACAACCGGCCCATGCTCCACTTCGCCGCGCACTTGCAGCCCTCTGGCCGCCTCCCGGGCAGTCAGTTCGTCCAGATAGCGGCGCGCCTCATCGACCTCCGCTTCGACGTCGGTGGCCGTTTTCTGGGGCAGCCCCTCATAGGTCACGCCCTTGTCCATGATGTGGGGCAGTTCGACGACGTTCAGGAAGATGACCGACGCACCGCACAGGCCGGCCAACTCTTCAACGTGGGGCAGGATGGTCTCGGCCAGGGACGAGCCATCCAGGGGGACCAGGATCGTTTTGTACATCGTGACTCCTGAGTGGGCTGCCGCGGAGAGGCAGCGATGGCCTCTACTTTACGTCGTCGCTGCCGTTTGGCCAAGAATAGATCAGACCTCAGAGGCCAATGAAGACCTCTGAGGTCTGGGCGCGTGCAGGGACGGACGTCAGCCGGCCTGATGCGTAAGCTGTTCCGGCGCGCCGGGCGGGCAGACCTAGCCGGCCAGGTAGGCCTCCAGGTTGGCTTTGCTGATGCGATAGCCTGCGCCGATCTTCTTGGCCTTCAGCTCGCCAGCGTCGATGGCGGCGATGATGTCATCGGGCGTCACTTGTAGGAAATCGGCCGCCTGCTCTGGGGTCATGACATCAGGCATGGGCATCGCGCCGCCGGTCGGAGCGCCGCCCGTGGGCGCGCCGCCCGTGGGCGCGCCACTCGTGGGCGCGCCTGTGCCGGCCGGGGGTGTCGTGCCGCCCTGTCCGGCCTGCTGCTGCGCCAGCCACTGCTGTTGCATGAGCTGTTGCTGCATCTGCTGCTGTTGCATGGCGGCCATACCCATCGCCCCGAAGCCGACCTCGCTTAGCGCGCCGCCGGACGGGTTGCTGGCCGCGGCCATGAGGGCGTCGGCCTGCTGCTTCTGGACATAGCTCGTGCCATAGCCCATGTTGGTGACGACTTTGAGCGAGTCCGGGTGCAGCGTCATGTTGATGGCGAAGGTCACCAGCGTCATGCCGATGGCATCGAACTCCTCTTGCAGCAGGGCGACGAGCAGGTCGTTGAGGTCTTTGGTGAAGGACTGGAGTTGCGCCGGGCCGAGGTTCTTGGCCGCGGCCAGTTCGCTCAACTTGTCGGCGATCATCACCGCCAGCATCGGGTCAAGGCGGTGCTTGATGTCGGTCTGCTGGACGCTCTCGCGGAAGGCATCCATGGCGTTGAGGAAGCGCCACGGTTCCTTGACCTTAACGACATAGGTACCGTTGCCGACGATGGCGCTGGCGCCGGGCATGCGCTGCGGATGCTCGACGATGATGGGGTTAACCGTGCCCCATTTAAGCGTCATGTCCGTCGTTTTGACGAAGTAGACGTCGGCCGTAAACACGTTGGCCCCGCCGAACAGGCCCTTTTCAAACAAGTCCGTCAGAAAGGGGATATTCTCGGTAGTCAGGGTGTAGCGCCCCGGCTCAAACGTGCCCAGGGCCTCGCCGCCGCGGACAAAGACGGCTGTCTCGCCGGGATTAACGATCAGCTGCGAGCCGAGCTTGATGTCGCCCAGCCCACCGCGCGGAAACTTCTGGACGACTTCATCGCGTCCCCACCCTTCAACAGCTACACGATCTAGTATCTTGGGCATCGCTCATCGACCTCCTGTGATTTACTCCTGCGTGTTCTGCTTGGCAATCGTATCGACGCCAACCTGGTTGAGAACCTCCTGGCGCGAGTTGAAAGCTTCGTTGGCCGCGCGCAGGGTGTTGGTCAGGGTGACGATGGCGTCGTGGATATTCAGACTGTTCTCGACCGTCTTGTGCAGCGCGGCCACGTCGGCGGCGATCTGCTCGGCCTGGGTGAGCATCTGCTCGTCGAAGGCATATAGACGGGCCAGGTCTTCTTCCTTGACCTTGACCGCGTCGAAGAAGCCGGCGTAGCCCTGTGGGGCGTCCTTGATCTTGTTGATCAGACCCATCAACTGGTTATCGGCCCGGCCGATCGGCTCGGCATATTCGATACCCAGAATGATGTCGCGGCTGAGCGTGCGCAGAACGTCGGCCAGATCGAGCCGTGTCTGTTGCAAACGCCCGCTGATCGTGTCGCGCAGCAACTGATCCGCGTCGCGGCGGCTCTCTTTTTCCATATACCCCTTGAAGCCAGGGATTTTGCTCAGGAGCTTGCTGAGCATCCCCCGCTCGCCGGCGATCATGTCATACAAATCTTGAGTCTCATCCGTCATTGGTCGTTCTCCTTCATCCATCTCGCGCAGCGCGGCTTAGCCCACTCCCCAGACCAACAGGCCCACGCCGCTAACCATTGCCAACATCTGCTTGAACCATCGTTATGGCAGGAAGTACTCCGTGCCGCAATAGGGGCAGCGGATGACGCCCTTGCCGGCCAGTTCCAGTTGCCCGCTACAGTTCTTGCAGCGATCGAGTTGACGCAACTCGCTGGCCTGGCTGGAATAGAGCGTGCCCTCGGCCCAGTTCACATAGCCGCTGTAGAGGCCCATATTGACCAGTTCGTAGATCATCTTTTGCAGCTCGTCGCGTGACGTGCGCAGCTCGATAGCCAGGTCGGCGATCTGCACCTGACCGCGAGCCTTGACCATGCCCAGCAGTTGGCGTTGCTTGCCGGCCGTCTCGGCCACGGCCGCTTCCTGTTGCCCGCGCATCAGCAAATACGCGCCGAACCCCAGTTGTGGCAGCGACAGCGCCAGCAGCCCCAGAGCGATGCCCAGCGTGGCCGCGCCAGAACTCAGGCTGCCCTCGTTGCGATAAACGATCATGAGGGCCACCACAATCGCTCCGACGACGATGCCGCCGATGATCAGAATGATCCCCAACGTCCTTCCCATTCACACCTCCAATGCTAAGGTCATGTCCAGCGCGACGGCGTCGGCTTAGCCGAAGCCAGCGCTGCCGCCGCCGCCGGACGAGCCGCCGCCGAAGCCGCCGCTGAAACCACCGCTGAAGCCGCCACCGCCGCCAAAATGGCCGCTACTGCCGGCGTTGGCCGGCGGCGGCGTGCTGCGCATGGCCGTGGACGTGTTATTAAGCATGCGCGTCAGCCCGGCCGACATGCCCGCCAGGCCACCCGTCAGGCCGCCGGAAATGTCGCCCAGCGAAGGCACGCCGCCGCCGCTGCTGCCCGCGCCGCCAGCCTGCGGGCGGCCGCCGATGAACGGCCCCATGCCGCCGCCCATAGGCGCGTGCAGAACGGTCGGATAGGGCATGTACCACGTCGGGATGGGTGTGCTGGGCGACTCGGCAAAGGTCGTGATGAACGCGCGCTCCAGCCCAAAGGCGACGGCGTAGCCGAGGTATTTGTCGAAGATGTCGCCGGAGTTTTCCACGTCAGCATACTGGCGGATGTTCTTCAAATAGGTGCGGAAGGCGTTCCATTTGGCTGCCGCCTCGGCTCCTTTGGGCGTCTTCTTGGGCATGTGACGGGCGGCAATGAACAGGGCGATGGCCGTGCCGACAATAGCCATCATCGGGAAGCAGGACAGCCCGGCGTTATTGCCCAGGAACACGCCGACGAAGAACAGGCTGGCGATGCCCAGAACCAGCACAACGGCCGCCAAAATGGTGTAGCTGGTGCGCACGCTCTGCGGCGAGCGCGGCAGATAGCCTTCCTTGATAATGGCCTCTTCGATCTGGGTGCGCAACTGGGGGATGGCGCTGTAGAACTTGTTGTTCAGGCTGCTAAGCGTGCGCGATTCCTCGCCGCGAAAGACCTTGGCCAGGAAGGTACGCTCGAATTCGCGCAGATCGCTGTCCGGCTTGGCCGTGCGGGTGAAGGTGTAGCTCTTGCGCTCGCCCTCCTCCATCGTCACATAGCCGCGATGGGCCAGATCGACGAGCGTAGACATGATGTCCTTCATGTCCACTTTCTCGTCGAGCAGCGCGCCGACCATCGCCGGCGGCAACGTGTCGGGCGGCTCGGCGATGTAATCGGGCACGACAATGCCCAGTTGCGGGTCGCGGCCGCGCAGATACCACAACAGTACCACGCCCAGCGGCCCGGCCACCAGCAGCAGCAGCGACAGCGCCAGCACCACCGTGCCGACGACGTCGTCACGCTGCTCCGACGCCTGCCAGGCGGGCGTGGGGATGGCCAACAGGCCGTGGGGGAATTGGACGCGCACGTCCAGCGCTTCGCCAGGCATCAACGGCCGCAACGTCTCATAGGTGATCACCCGCTCGTCATCGCTGACGGTGATGGCCACGTCGGACGAGGTGTAATCAGCAATATAGGCTTCGACGAGGTAATTATCCGTGCCGGTGAAGCGCTGTGGGTAGACGCCCTCGGGCAGAGTGATGGTCGTCCGACTGCTGTCAACGCGGGCAGGCACGTCGCTGGGGATGACCGTCCAGAAGATCTGGTCGCCCGACCCTTGTTCAGAGGTACCCATGCGCACCGCGCCGTTGATGATGTAGCTGAAGGTATAGGTATGCTCGCCCAACGCGGGGTCGAAATACCAGTTAATGCGCGTCTCATCGCCTTCGTCGACGACCTCGAAGGTTCCCGGCGCGTTGGAGAATGATTCGGTATAGGCCTGATTGCCCTCGCGGACGCTGACGTCGCTGATGCCGTCGTTGTTGCCCGCCCGGCCGACAGGAATGCTGCGAAAGCCGAAAGTGAACGGCGCGCCGGAGAAGTTCAGCGTCTGCGTCTCCGTGACGGCCAGGCGGCCGTCGGGCTGTAAGACGACGTCGATGTCCCACTGACTCCAGTGAAAGGTCTTCGTCTGCGCCAGCGCTGCCGGCGCCAGACCTAGCAACACCACGAACAGGAGAAGGGGCAGCAAAACACGTTTACTGACGGAATAAGTCCGGGAAAACATCACGCAATGTCCTTCCTAGCTTACACTTCGGAATGGCCCACATCTGTATTATAGACCAACTTCCACGAAAAGCGGATTATTGTCACGGCCCTAACCAGCGGCTTGTGATTTCCTCTAGTTGACCGGAACGCGCCAGCGAGGCCAGAGCGTCGTTGAGGCGGCGATGGAGCGTCCGATCCCCTATACGGACGGCCACGGCGTAAGGTTCCGGGGCTACGGGCGGATCGAGGCGAAGCAGGGCGCTGCCGGCATGGTCGCGCAGGTAGAGCCGGCCGCTGACACTGTCCACCAGCGCCGCGCCGGCGGCCCCGGAGGCCGCGGCAGCAAGGGCCTCATCAGCGCTGCCAAACGTGACCACCGCCAGCCCCGGCAGCCGTTCCTGCCACGCCCGCGCTTCCACGTGCCCCAACGCGCCCAGTTCCACGGCCAGCGTTCGCCCGTCGAGGTCGGCCATGCCGGCGACGGCCGAGCCGGGCGGAACGAAAAGCGCTTGCCCGGCGTCGAAGTAGCTGTCCGTGTAGGCCACATCCTGCGTGCGCTCCGGGGCGACGACCAACGCCGACACAAGGACATCGACCTGCCCGGTCGTCAGCGCGGTGATCCTCTCCGTGCCGAGCGAGGCCAGCTGGAGAGCGTTCAACGCCCCGACCTGGGTGTCCGAGAGGCTGGCGAGCTGCGTGGCGGTCAGCGCCCGAAGCTGGTGGAAGGTCAGCCGCGAGATCTGCTCGGGCTTCAACGCGCCGAGCTGCTCGATCGTCATCGTCTCGAGCGAGAAGCCGGAGTGCTTGCTGAAGACGGCGCCGCCGGTGACGGACGCGATGTCCTCGAGCTTGTGCAGCCGGCGGTCGCCGAACCCGGGGGCGGTGATCGCGACGCACTGGAAGAGCCCGTTGACGTGGTTGTGCACGAGCATGCTCAGCGCGGCGCCCTCGATCTTCTCCGCGAGGATGACGAGCGGGCGCGGGTCGCGCATGACCTTGTCGAGGATCGGCATGAGCTGCGCGATCTTCGAGATC